>NZ_JBHVKN010000109.1:0-589 GCF_042798075.1 Nocardioides sp. NPDC057772 | reverse complement strand
AGCTGGCCGACTCGGTGTCGATGGCCGCGCTCCTGCTCCTCGAACGGCTCAGCCCGCTCGAGCGGGCGGTGTTCGTGCTGCGCGAGGTCTTCCACTTCGGCTTCGCCGACATCGCGGCGGCGGTCGACCGCTCCGAGGCCGCCTGCCGCCAGCTCGCCTCGCGGGCCCGGCGCCACATGGACGAGGGCAAGCCGCGCTTCGAGGCCGACCGGCGCAAGCGGGTCGAGCTGGCCTCCCGGTTCTTCGACGCGCTGCGCGACGGCGACGTCGACCGGCTCCAGGCGCTGCTGGCCGCCGATGTCGAGACCGTCAACGACGGCGGTGGCGTGGCCGGTGGCGTCGGTGGCCGGTTCGGTGCCGAGAAGGCCGCGCGGATCCTGGTCACGGCGGTGCCGCCGCTGCTCGCGATCGGTGCCCGGCTGGAGCAGCGCGAGCTCAACGGCGAGCCGGGCGCCATCCTGCGTGACACCGACGGCGCCATCCTCGGCACCTGGACCCTCGACATCCTCGACGGCCAGATCCAGCGCATCCGCTCGGTCACCAACCCCGAGAAGCTCGGCCACCTCGGCCCGGTGGCGGACCTGAAGGA
>NZ_JBHVKN010000108.1:0-17104 GCF_042798075.1 Nocardioides sp. NPDC057772 | reverse complement strand
GAGTGGCCCCACTCGGCCTGCAGCCGGGCACGCTTCTCGGCGAGCGGCTCGGGCAGCGTGCCGCGCAGCTCCTCCACCCACTCACGGCTCGGCGCGACCGGGACGAGGTCCGGCTCGGGGAAGTAGCGGTAGTCGTCGGCGTCCGACTTCGGCCGACCGGCCGAGGTGGTCCCGGTGTCCTCGTGGAAGTGGCGGGTCTCCTGGAAGATCGCCTCCCCCGCGTCGAGGATCGCGGCGTGGCGAGACATCTCGAAACGTACGGCCCGCTCGACCGAGCGCAGCGAGTTCACGTTCTTCGTCTCGGTGCGGGTGCCGAGCTTGTCGGAGCCCTTCGGGGACAGCGACAGGTTGACGTCGCAGCGCATCGAGCCCTGGTCCATGCGTACGTCGGAGACCCCCAGTCCCAGCAGGATCTCGCGCAGCGCGGCGACGTAGGCCTTGGCCACCAGCGGAGCCTTGGCACCGGTGCCGAGGATCGGACGGGTGACGATCTCGATCAGGGGGATGCCGGCGCGGTTGTAGTCGACCAGCGAGTAGTCGGCGCCGTGGATGCGGCCGGTCGAGCCACCGATGTGGGTGGTCTTGCCGGTGTCCTCCTCCATGTGGGCGCGCTCGATCTCGACCCGGAAGGTCTCCCCCTCGACCTCGACGTCGAGGTAGCCGTCGTAGACGATCGGCTCGTCGTACTGCGAGGTCTGGAAGTTCTTCGGCATGTCCGGGTAGAAGTAGTTCTTCCGGGCGAACCGGCACCACTCCGCGATGGACCCGTTGAGCGCGAGCCCGATCCGGATCGCCGACTCCACGGCCTTGGCGTTCACGACCGGCATCGAGCCGGGCAGGCCGAGACAGGTCGGGCACACCTGGGAGTTGGGCTCGCCGCCGAACGTCGCCGGGCAGCCGCAGAACATCTTGGTGTTGGTGTTGAGCTCGACGTGGACCTCCAGGCCCATCGCCGGATCGTAGCGCTCCAGCACCTCGTCGAATGCCACAAGAGTCTCGCTCATCGGGCCACCTCCAGCTTGTCGATCGAGAGCACCGGACCGATGGCGGCCTCGAGGGCGGCACCGACGCGGTAGAGACGGGCGTCCTCCAGGACCGGCGCCAGGAGCTGTACGCCGACGGGCAGCCCGTCCACGTCGGAGACCCCGGCCGGGACGGAGATGCCGGGCGTGCCGGCCAGGTTGGCCGGGATGGTGGCCAGGTCCTGCATGTACATCGCGAGCGGGTCGTCGAGCTTGGCACCCAGCGGGAACGCGGTCGACGGCGACGTCGGCGAGACCAGCACGTCGACCTGCTCGAAGGCCTTCTTGAAGTCCTCGATGATCAGCGTGCGGATCTTCTGCGCCTGGCCGTAGTAGGCGTCGTAGTAGCCGCTGCTCAGCGCGTAGGTGCCGAGGATGATGCGGCGCTTGACCTCGTCGCCGAAGCCGGCGTCGCGCGAGGCCTTCATCACGTCCTCGGCGCTCGGGTCGCCGTCGGGGGTGACCCGCAGGCCGTAGCGCATCGCGTCGAACTTGGCCAGGTTGGAGGAGCACTCCGCCGGCAGGATCAGGTAGTAGGCCGCCATCGCGTGCTTGAAGCTCGGGGTGGAGACCTCGACGACGTCGGCACCCAGCTTGGTGAGCAGGTCGACCGACTCGTTGAACTTCGCCATCACGTCGGGCGCCCAGCCTTCGCCCGCGAGCTCCTTGATGACGCCGACCTTGAGGCCCTTCAGGTCGCCGGTCGCGCCCGCACGGGCGGCGTCGACGAGCCCGGTCACCGGGGTCGTGGTGGAGGTGGAGTCGAGCGGGTCGTGGCCGCCGATCAGCTCGTGGAGAAGCGCCGAGTCGAGGACGGTGCGGGTCACCGGACCGACCTGGTCCAGCGAGTTGGCCAGGGCGACCAGGCCGTAGCGGGAGACCGAGCCGTAGGTCGGCTTCACGCCGACGGTGCCGGTGACGGCACCCGGCTGGCGGATGGAGCCGCCGGTGTCGGTGCCGAGCGCGAGCGGCGCCTCGAAGGCGGCGACGGCGGCGGCCGAGCCACCACCGGAGCCGCCGGGGATCCGGTCGAGCTTCCACGGGTTCTTCGTCGGGCCGTACGCCGAGTGCTCGGTGGAGGAGCCCATCGCGAACTCATCCATGTTGGTCTTGCCCAGGATCGGCAGACCGGCGTTCTTGATCTTCTTGACCACGGTCGCGTCGTAGGGCGGGACCCAGCCTTCGAGGATCTTGGAGCCGCAGGTCGTCGGCAGACCGGTGGTGGTCAGCACGTCCTTGACCGCGATCGGTACGCCATCGAGAGCATGCAGCGCGTCGCCGTTGGCCCGGCGCGCGTCGGACGCGGCGGCCTGGGACAGCGCACCCTCGGCGTCGATGTGCAGGAAGGCGTGGACGTCGCCGTCGACCGCCGCGATGCGGTCGAGGTGGGCCTGGGTCAGCTCGACCGAGGTGGTCTCGCCGGCGGCGAGTGCGTCGGCCAGCTCCGCGGCCGTCTTCAGGATCAGGTCGCTGCTCACTGCTCGTCCCCCAGAATCCGCGGCACCGAGAATCGCTGCTCCTCGACGGCAGGCGCGCCGGAGAGCGCCTGCTCCGGCGTCAGGCCGGGCACGACGACGTCCTCACGGAAGACGTTGGTCAGCGGAAGCGGGTGGGAGGTGGCAGGCACGTCGTCGCCGGCAAGCCCCTGGATCGAGGCGACGGACTCGAGGATCACCTGCAGCTGCGGGGCAAGGTGATCGAGCTCGGCGTCGCTGAGGTCGATGCGGGCGAGGTCGGCCAGGTGCGCGACCTCGTCGCGGGTGATTTCTGGCATGCTGCACATCCTAGGCGGCGGAAGCCCCAACTCTCACCTCGGCCGGGCCCGTTCTCCGCGGAGTTCTGCCCACATACAACCGATCAGTGGCCCCACCGCGTCCTCAACCCTGACAATCGGCTCGAGAGATCGGATGGATCGATGGCGAGACCCCCAACCCAGGAGCAGTTCGACGAGTTCGCCCAGGTCGCCTGGCCGCGGCTCTATCGTTCCGCCTACCTGCTCGTCGGGGACCATGCCAGCGCGGAGGACCTGGTCCAGACCGTTTTGGCGAAGACCTACGGGAACTGGGGCCGGGTGCGCACCCTCGAAGCCGCCCCTGCCTACGCCCGGCAGGTGCTGTTCAACACCGCGATGAGCTGGTTCCGGAAGGCTTCGTGGAACCGCGAGCATCCCACCGAGGTCCTTCCCGACCTCGGTCACGAGAACGATCCGACCACCCGCTCGGTGCTGCTCGACGCGGTCGCCGCGCTGCCCCCGCGCCAGCGCGCCGTCGTGGTCCTCCGCTTCTACGAGGATCTCGACGTACGCCGGACCGCCGACCTCCTCGGCTGCTCGGAGGGCACGGTGAAGAGCCAGACCTCCTTCGCCCTCGACAAGCTCCGCACCATCCTCGGCGACCCGACTCTCACCCTGGAGGCGACCCAGTGACCGACAACGACCTGCGTACGCTGCTCCGCGACGCCGCCGACGAGGTCGCCGTGCCTCGTCTGGCCACCGACGAGCTCCACCTTCGCGCTCGCGCCGTCCGCCGGCGCCGGCGCGCCCGCTGGGTCGCCGGTGCGGCGGCCCTGACGATGGCCGGCGCGCTCGGGACGTACGTCCTGGGCGGGACGCTCGGCAACGACGGTCTCCACATCGCCGCGGCCGAGGGAGACCCCCGGGGCTGGGCGGTCGCGGAGGGCGGCAGCGTCCACTTCGGCGACGGGAGCGTGGTGACGTACGGCGGCCGCGTGAACGACCTGCGCTACACCTCGGTCGGCCTGCTTGCCCGGAGCACGGACACGAACGCGCGCCTCTCGCTGATCACGACGGCCGGTGTTCAACCGCTCGACCTCGGCGACGTGAGCGACCGGCTGATCGGCACCGACCCCGACTCGCCCTACGTCTCCTGGACCGTCGACCGCGGTGACGGTTGGCTGGTGCGCGTCGTCGACCTCGGCACCGGCGAGAAGGTCGCCGACGTCCCGTTCTCCGGGAAGTACACCTGGGCCGGCTGGAAGACGCCGCCGGTCGCGGTCGACGGCGAGCACGCCTACGTCGCCCTCGATGACCGCACCCTCGACGTCGCCTGGCGTTCCGGGCAGGTCTCCACCTCGAAGGGGCTCCCGGGCGGCTACACCACCGAGGTGATCAACGGCCGCGCGGTGACCCAGGATGCGACCGGTGAAATCCAGAGAGTGGTCGAGGTGGCCACGGGCCAGGTTCTCCTGACCACTCGCTCCTCCGAATACCCCGACGGCCTGATCAGGCTCAAGCTCTCGCCCGACAGCAACCATGCCCTGGCAGCGCCCTATTTGATGTGCGACGAGAACGACAACTGCAGCTATGACACCCCGACCGCGCCGATCTACGACCTCAGCCAGGGCACCGAGACCGCCGTCGAGCTCGGCGACCACCTCGGCTGGACCCCTGAGGGACAGCTGATCCGGGCGTCCGGAACGAGGGTGGAGATATGCGACGAGGTCGGCCAAGAGTGCGCCGATACGCCGGTCACCTTGACGAAGCGCGCCGACACGATCAGCGGCACGATGAACCAGTCCTGACCCCTCGCGGGCCTACCGCGCCTTGTTCGGACCGCCGCCGTTGGACGGCTTGTCGGTCGGCCTGCCCGGCGCGCCGGGCTGGGCGGGCGGCGCCTGGGTCGGCTCGGCCCCTCGGGTGGGGTCTGTCGACGGGGTCGGCTCGGCGGCCTGGGTCGGCCGATCGCTGGCCGTCGCGCCGGCCGGGCTGGGCGTACTCTTTGGAGCCTCGGTCGGGCCGGTGGTCGGGTCCTCGTCCGCCGCCGGGCCCGGGCTCGGCGCCGGTGAGCGCTCGTCGTCCTCGGCCCGCGACTTCTTCTCGAGCGCTCCGTGGACGTCGCCGACCTCGGGTACGTCCGGGCTGCCCACCGGGGCGGCCAGGGCGAGCAGTCCGGCGACCATCACCGCGGAGAAGGCCAGCACCAGTCCCCCACGCCGAGCAGCGGGAGCGGCGGCCGCGCTCCATGCCCAGATCCGCTCGCGGCGGCGGCGCAGGTCGGCCGGCAGGTCGCTGCGGATCGCCGCCAAGCTGTTGATAGGAGCCAGTGCATAGCCGACTCCCTGGAAGCCGAGCAGTGCAGCGAGGGCGATCCCGGTCGGCCCACCGGTGACAGCCACGACGAGTGCGAGGACGAGACAGACGGCGGCCGCGACGGTCTCGACCAGGTTGCCCCGCACCACGTCACGCACCCGCGGCCGCCCCTTGATCTTCGGCGTACGCAGGAACGTGCCCTCGCGCGAGACCAGCCCGAGCCAGGAGGCCCGGGCGACGGTCACCCCGAGTGCCAGCCACAGCCCGAACGCACCGAGCGCGTCGCGCCAGGAGGCCCCGCCGCGGAGCCTGACCAGCGCGATCGAGCGTGCCGCACCGAAGAGCACCAGCGCGACGGTGGCGAACAGGAGGAGCCCCGAGAGCCGGCGTACGACGAGTCCCCCGCCGAGGATCAGGTCGAGTGCGCCTGAGATCAGGAAGAAGGTGAACAGCGCACCGGCGAGGTCGCCGAACCACTGCAGCCCGCCGACGAGGTAGGCCCAGCGCTGCGCCAGGGTCAGCTGGTTGTCCTCGGTCGGACGTCCGGGCAGCAGCGAGCGCCAGTGCGTCCGCAGGATCTGGATGCCGCCGAAGCACCACCGGAACCGCTGCTTCTTGAGCGTCTCGAACGTCAGCGGCATCACGCCGTGGCCGTAGGAGCGGTCGACGTGCATGCCGTTGTAGCCCATCTTCAACAGCCGCAGGGACAGCTCGGCGTCCTCGGTGATGCACCACTCGTCCCAGCCGCCGGACCGGACCAGCGCAGAGGCCCGGATCAGCCCCATGGTGCCGCCGAAGATGGCGCCGTTGCGCTCGTTGCGCGAGACCTGGCTGACGTCGAAGAAGTAGCCATAGGAATGGTAGAGCCGGCGGAAGTAGGGGGAGACGTCCCAGTCCCGGTAGTCCTGCGGCGTCTGCACGAAGGCCACCGACTCGTCGCTGAACAGCGGGGCGTTGTGGGCCAGGAAGTCGGGAGCGACGTGGTAGTCGGCGTCGACGACACCGACGACCTCGGTGTGCGGGTTCATCCTGGTCAGCGCATAGTTGAGCGCACCGGACTTGAAACCCGGCCAGTTGGCCAGGTGGATGAAGGTGAGCCCGTCGTACTGCTCGCAGAAGTCCTGCACCGGCCGCCACAGCGCAGGATCGTCGGTGTTGTTGTCGATGACCAGGATCTCGTACGCGTCGTAGTCGAGCTCGAGCATCCGCTGAAGCGTCTCGATGACCATGTCGGGCGGCTCGTTGTGGGTGGGCACGTGCAGGCTCACGAACGGCCGGCGCCAGCCCGGGTGGTGCTCGCCACGGATGGGCCAACCACGCCAGCGACGCCGGGCGAGGACGTCGACCATCTCCCACAGGTAGCCCACGCCGATGAGGAAGACGAAGACCTCCAACAGCCACAGCAGGCCCGACAGCGTGGTCGTCCACACGCCGGGGTGAACGCTGACGGTCCACAGCCCCACGTAGGTCAGATAGAGCAGGCCGACGTCGATGGTGAGCGCCCAGGCGACCAGACCGCGTACGTCCCAGTCCCGCGCCGCGGGCAGCCAGAGCAGCAGCGAGCCACCGAGGGCGACGGCCCCGACCGCGGCCCGGGTCGCGTCCTGGCCGAGCAGCAGGCCGACCCCGGCGGCAGCGAGCGCGGTGAGGACCGCCGCGAGGAGCGCGGTGACCGGGGAGAGCGAGCCGGTTCGGGGCGTACGGATCGTGAACAACAGCACGGTCGCCGGGACCAGAAGGACCGCGGCGACCGTGAGAAGCGGGGGAAGGGCGTCGAGCACGACGCCACACTATGGGGGGGTATTTTCTAGCCGAGTCCAGTCGGGCCGCTCTCCAGAAGGATCTTGAACGCCGCCTCGTCCAGGATCGGCAGGCCCAGCTCCTCGGCCTTGGCGGCCTTCGAGCCGGCATTGTCGCCGACCACGACGTAGTCGGTCTTCTTGGAGACCGAGCCGGCCGCCTTGCCGCCGCGACTGATGATCGCCTCCTTCGCGCCATCGCGCGAGAAGTCCTCCAGCGACCCGGTGACGACGACGGTCAGACCTTCGAGCGTGCGGGGCACCGACTCGTCCCGCTCGTCGGCGAGGGAGACCCCGGCCGCGCGCCACTTGTCGACGATCTCCTGGTGCCAGTCGATCTGGCGCCACTCGACGATGGCCTCGGCGATGATCCCACCGACACCCTCGGTGGCGGCGAGCTCCTCCTGGGAGGCCGCCCAGATGGCGTCGAGGGAGCCGAACTCGGTGGCCAGGGCGCGGGCCGCGGACGGACCGACGTGGCGGATGGACAGCGCGACCAAGACCCGCCACAGAGGGACCTGCTTACGCTCCTGGAGGTTGGCGAGCAGACCGAGGGCGTTGGCGTTGAGCACGCGCTCGCCGGCCCCCGCCTCCCTCTCGGCCTTCTTCGCCGTGCGGGTGAAGAACGTGGTGGTCGCGAGCTTGGCCTCGTCGAGGTCGAAGATGTCGCCCTCGTTGGTGATCACGTCGTTGGCCAGCAGCGCGTCGGCCGCCTCGTAGCCCATCCCCTCGATGTCGAAGGCACCTCGGCCAGAGGCGAAGAAGACCCGCTCCCGCACCTGCGCCGGGCACCCGCGGTGGTTGGGGCAGCGCAGGTCCTTGTCGCCCTCCTTCTGCTCGGCGAGCGTCGTGCCGCACGCGGGGCACTCGGTGGGCATCACCCACTGGGGCAGCCCTTCGGGACGCAGCGGCAGCACCGGGCCGAGGATCTCGGGGATCACGTCGCCGGCCTTGCGGAGGATGATCGTGTCGCCGGGGCGTACGTCCTTGCGCTTGACCTCGTGGGCGTTGTGCAGCGTCGCGCGCTCGACGGTCGAGCCCGCGACCTTGGTGGGCTCCATGACACCGAAGGGGGTGACCCGGCCGGTGCGACCGACGCCGACGTCGATGGCGAGCAGCTTGGCGTTGACCTCCTCCGGCGGATACTTGTAGGCGATCGCCCAGCGCGGCGCGCGGCTGGTGGAGCCGAGTCGGCGCTGCAGCGAGATGTCGTCGACCTTGATCACGACACCGTCGATCTCGTGCTCGGTGACGTCGTGGCGGTGCTCGCCGAAGTAGCTGATGAACTCCTCGACCTCCTGGAGCGTCTTGAGCACCTTGACCCGGTTGGAGGTGGGCAGGCCCCACGCCTTGAGGGCGTCGTACGCATGCGACTGGGCGACCGGCTGGAAGCCCTCCCTGGCCCCGATTCCGTGGCAGACCATCCCGAGCTCGCGGGTCGCGGTCACCCGCGGGTCCTTCTGGCGCAACGACCCGGCCGCGGAGTTGCGCGGGTTGGCGAACATCGGCTTGCCCGCATCGACCAGGGAGGCGTTGAGCTTGTCGAAGGCCTCGATCGACAAGAAGACCTCGCCGCGCACCTCGACCAGGTCGGGCACCGGGAACTCGTCGGTGCCGTTGAGCCGGTGCGGGATCGACTTGATGGTGCGTACGTTCGGGGTGACGTCCTCACCCGTGCGGCCGTCGCCACGGGTCAGCGCCCGGACCAGGCGGCCCTTCTCGTAGAGCAGGTTGATCGCGAGACCGTCGACCTTGAGCTCGCACAGCAGCTCGGCCTGGCCGGCACCGTCCTTCGCGATCCGGGCGTGCCAGGCGGCGAGCTCTTGATAAGAGAAGACGTTGTCGAGCGACTCCATCCGCTGCAGGTGGTCGACCGCGGTGAACTCCGTCGAGAACGTGCCGCCGACCTTCTGGGTCGGCGAGTCGGGCGTGCGCAGCTCCGGGAACTGCTCCTCGAGCTCGTTGATCCGGCGCCACAACTGGTCGAACTCGGCGTCGGAGAGCGTCGGGTCGTCGAGCACGTAGTAGCGGTAGCGAGCGTCCTCGATCTGCTCGGCGAGCTCCTGGTGCTCGTTCTTGTGCTCCGGGGTCGCGTCGGCGGTCAGGTCATCGTTCACGGGCACCATCTTGCCCGGTCCCGCCGACATTTTGCGCGCGCATACCCACCCGGGCGTTTTCGGCGTTTCATCAGCCCAAACGACTCTCAACGCCCTCAATATCGACGCAACCGATCAACACCTGGGTGACGGGTCTCACGATGGCAGGTAAAGCAGGCTACCTTCCTCCCGCGTCGGGAGAGGCGGGCCGACACCTTGCCCCCAAGTGACCGCCTTGTGAGGTCTGCGGTGTTTTCTCGGCTCGTGGTGACGCTGTTGGCGGTGCTCGCGCTCCTGCTGGCCCCCGTCGGCGCGACGTACGCGCTCGGTCTGGGGAGCGCCTTCTCCGACGCCGAGGTCGAGGTGACGATCGTCGAGCAGTCGAAGGACGGCGTGGTCCTCAGTGTCCACGGCACCGACTACTCCGGCCGGGACCCCGGCATCGAGATCGCCCTCAACCCAGCCGGCTACGTCGGATCGGGCACGAGGAGCACGTTCATCAAGTCGGTCGTGTTCGATCCCGACAACCCCGACGACTGGACCTACACCTTCACCCTCGACGCCGCACAGGTCGCCCGGCTCGATCCTGGCACCGACTACCAGATCATGACGATGCGCGGCGGCGGACGCGACGTCTACGACTCCTCCGACTCGCGGACGGTGGGCGTTCCCTTCGACTTCGAGGCGCTCTCCGAGCCCAGCAGCTCACCGACCCCGGAGGAGCCGTCTGGCGACACCGGGTCAGACGGATCGGGCACGGGGTCGGGCACGGGGTCGGGCACCGGCTCTGGCACGGGCTCCGGCGGTGGTACGTCCTCGGGTCGGCCCTCCGGTGACGGCTCCGGGGAAGGCGCTGATGACGGATCCGGCGAGAGGCCGAAGGGCAAGGCCTCCAAGAAGCCGTGGACCGCGCCCGAGGAGCCGCCGACGGCCAAGGGCCTGACCCTCACCGGCCTCGACGACGTCTCCATCGACGCCGACGACGTGATCCACGCCCAGGCCTCCGGCTTCAAGCCCCACGAGACCGGCATCCGGGTCGTCGTCTACTCGACCCCGCTGGTCCTCTCCACCAGCGTGAAGGCCAACGGCCGCGGCATCGCGAAGTGGTCCGGGCGCCTTCCCAAGGACATCGGCCTCGGCAAGCACACCCTCACCTTCCAGGGGTCGGTGAACCGCGGGATCAGGTTCGTCGTGACCGGCACGCCCAGCGACGGCGAGTGCGCCGAGAGCAGCTGCGCACCGGCAACGAGCACCGTCGAGAAGGCCACGCCGTCCGAGGACGGCGGCGTCGGCCTGCTCACCTGGATCATCGTCGCCACGATGATCGTCCTCGCCCTCGTGGCCGGCGCCGTCGCCATGCTCACCGGGCGCCGCAAGCGGGACCAGGAATGGGACGAGCCCGGCTACGCCCAGGTGCCGCCGCGCTATCCCGCGGATCCGCGGCAGGCATCGGGGCCCTACCCCGCCCATCCCCGCCAGCAACCCCAGCGCCGCCACGAGCCCCGCCACGAGGCCCCGCTCCCCCGTCGCATCCCCGAGGACCAGCCGCCGATCAGGCGTCAGCCCCGGCCGCGGCATCTGGAACCGCAGCACGCAGCTCCGCAGCACGCAGCTCCGCAGCCCGCGGCCCCGCAGCACGCGGCTCCGCTGCAGCCCACCCACCGCGGGCCTCGCCCACCGGAGTCGTTCGCTCCGCCGAGCCAGCGAGCCCAGGCCTACGAGGGCCAGCGGGTCGCCGGACGCTGAGGGCGGTCAGAGCAGCGACTCGCCCCGGCGCGCGGTCTCGGCGGGAACGGTCGGCCACAGCGCCTCCAGCCCTGCCTCGAGGCCGGTGAGAACCGGGTCGAGCTCGTCGCCGGGGAACGGCGCCGGTGCCTCCTGACGTACGACCGCACAGAAGGCGTGGCTCTCCCCCTGCGCCTCGTGGCAGCGGACGGTCTCGGCCGAGCCCTCGGTCCAGCCGTCGTAGCCGTCGGTGTCGCCCTTCGAGCAGGTGAGCGCCTTCGAGCACTTCCGCGCTTCGGCCGGCAGGTTCGGCGCGTGGATCGCGGTGACGGTGCTGCCGTCGGGACGGGTGCCGACGACACCGAAGGCCCCCTTGCCGTAGGCCGAGACATCGGCCTTCTCGAAGGAGTCGATGTCGGCGTACGCCTTGGTCTCGAGCAGCCCCGCCGCGATCGCACCGGCGGTCAGCGGGACCTCGCCGGCGCCGTTGGCACCTTCCGACGGGAAGCCGCTGACCTGTGCCTTCGTCATCTTCGTCGTCGTCTTCGTGCCCAGCCGCGGGTCGGTGACGAGGGCGACGAGATCGTCCACGCTCACTTCGAGGTCGAGCTCGCGCGGGTCCTCGGTGATCTTCTCGCCGACGTAGGCGGCCCTGCGCTCCTCTCCCCCGACCTTGCGGGAGACCATCAGCTGGCCGGGAGTGCCGTCGTCGGTGGCCAGATCCCAGGCGACGGTGGCGGTGCCGTTCTGGCCCTTCACCTCGACACAGCCCGACATCCCGTCATGGCACCAGGTCGAGAGCAGGTCGTCGTCGACCGGTCCGGCCTTGACCTCGAGCGTGTGGTCGGCTCCCCACACCAGCACGGTGCCGACCTCGTCCTGCTCGAAGTAGAGGTCGCCGCCGTCGAAGGTCTCCGGCACGATGCGTACGTGCTGGAGCGTGATCGCGGCGAGCGCCTCCGGGGTCGCCGGCCGGTTTCCGGGCTTCAGGTCGGCCGGGTCGATGCTCACCGACGGCGCCGGCTCGGGCTCCTCGCTGGCTTTGTCGCCGGACCCGTCATCCGCCTCGGTCGCGCTGCTCCCGCAGCCGGCGAGCAGGAGCGCCGCAGCCATCAAAGCCATTCCCCGTCTTTGCATGAGGGGAATCTACGCCAGGTGACGGGCGCTTTCGGTGAGGATGCGCAGGACGGTGCGCGCCCACCGCCCGTCGGCGCCGGCGAGGCCGCACGCGGGGGTCAGCACGATGTCGTACGCGGTATCCAGCCCGAGCATGTCCAGCCAGCGCTCCACGGTCTCGGTGACCGTCTTGTCGGTGGGCGTGGTGCCTGCCGGTGCGGTCGTGGGAATCACCCCGAGCGCGACCGTGTCGCCGGCCTCCAGGGCCGTGGCCAGGTCGTCGTGGTCGGCTGCGGTCAGCTGGGTCAGGTCGACGCTGATCCCCTTCGCCCCGGCCTTGCGGAGCAGGCCGAGCGGGGTGCCGGGCGCGCACGAGTGCACCCACGGGACCGCGCCCTCGTCGGTGATCGCGTCGAGTACCCACTCCAGTGATTGGGAGGCCTCGGGGAGGTCGATGCTGCGGTGCTTGCCGAAACCCGAGGCGGTCGGCACCTGGGCGCTGAGCACGGCGCTCAGCGCGGGCTCGTCGACCTGGACGACCAGGGTGTCCGCGCCGGGGAGGCGGCGGCGTACGTCTCGGATGTGGGTGCGTACGCCCTCGGCCAGCGCCTGCGCGAGATCGCGCCGGGCGCCGTGGTCGGCGAGCAGCTTGTCACCACGTGGCCGCTCGACGGTGGCAGCCAGGGTCCAAGGTCCGGCGACCTGGATCTTGAACGCACCGCCGCCGGAGGTGAGCGGAGAGTCCTGGGCCAGCTCCTCGACGGTGTCGAGGTCCTGGGCGAGCAGGCTCCGGGCACGCCGATGGTCGACGCCCGCCGAGCCGGAGGTGCCGGTCAGCCGCCAGCCCGCGGGCTGCAGGTCGGCGTCGAGGCCGTCGAGGACGGCCAGCGCCCGGCCGGTCATGTTCGCGATCGCGCCCCGCGCGGGCAGCTCGGGCAGGTGCGGCAGATCCTGGAGCTCACCGAGCACGATGCGGCAGGCCTCCGCGAAGTCCTCGCCCGGCAGCGACCCGACTCCGGTCGCCCTCACGTGAGAGCCGCCCGGCGGGTCGAGGCGATCGTGGCCGACCCGACGACACGGGTGCCGTCGTAGATCACCGCGGCCTGACCCGGCGCGATGCCGTAGGCCGGGTCGAGCAGCTCGATCTCGACCTCCGCGTCGGTGGTCGAGCCTGTCGAGACCACGGTCACCCGGGCCCGGTGCTCGTCGCCGTGGGCGCGCAGCTGGACGGTGCCCTCCAGGACGCCCTCGGGTGCTCGCCCGGCCCAGCGCGGCCGGATCCCGGAGAGCCCGTCGACGGCCAGATGCTCGCGCGGCCCCACGGTGACGGTGCCGGAGACCGGCTCGATGTCGAGCACGAACCGGGGCTTCCCGTCGGGCGCGGGCTTGCCGAGGCGGAGGCCCTTGCGCTGCCCGATCGTGTAGGCGTACGTCCCCTGGTGCTCGCCCAGCACCTCACCGGACTCGTCGACGATCGGCCCGGACTCGTTGGGCGCACGGTCGCCCAGCTTCTCGCGCAGCCACCCGGCGTTGTCGCCGTCGGCGACGAAGCAGATGTCGTGGGAGTCGGGCTTGTCCGCGACGAGCAGGCCACGGCGGGCGGCCTCCTCGCGCACCAGCGGCTTGGGGGTGTCGCCCAGCGGGAACAGCGAGTGCTCGAGCTGCGCCTGGTCGAGCACACCGAGCACGTAGGACTGGTCCTTGCCACCGTCGACGGCGCGGTGCAGCTCGACCAGCCCGTCGGCGCCCTGGCGCAAGGTCGCGTAGTGGCCGGTCGCGACCGCGTCGAACCCGAGCGCGAGCGCCCGGTCCAGCACGGCGGCGAACTTGATCTTCTCGTTGCAGCGCAGGCACGGGTTGGGGGTGCGGCCCTCGGCGTACTCCGACATGAAATCCTCGACCACGTCCTCGTGGAAGCGGTCCGAGAGGTCCCAGACGTAGAACGGGATGCCGATCACGTCGGCGGCGCGGCGGGCGTCGTTGGCGTCCTCGATCGTGCAGCACCCGCGCGCACCGGAGCGGTAGGACGCCGGGTTGCGGGACAGGGCCAGGTGGACGCCGGTGACGTCGTGACCGGCCTCCTTGGCACGTGCGGCGGCGACGGCGGAGTCGACTCCCCCGGACATGGCGGCTACTACTCTCATCGCTGCAATCCTGCCGCCCGGCCGCGCTCGACGGCTGGGCCGATCGCCGCGACGAGCCGGTCCACGTCTTCGTCCGTCGTGGTGTGGCCGAGCGAGAAGCGCAGCGAGGAGCGCGCCTGCTCGTCGGACTGGCCCATGGCGAGGAGCACGTGAGAGGCCTGAGGTACTCCGGCGGAGCAAGCCGCGCCGGTCGAGCACTCGACCCCGGCGGCGTCGAGCAGCATCAGCAGCGAGTCGCCCTCGCATCCCGGGAAGGCGATCTGGGCGTTGTTGGGCAGCCGGTGGCGGCCCAGCGGCTCCAGCGGCGGACCGTTGAGGTGGGAGTCCGGCACGACCGCCAGCACCTGCTCGACCAGCCGGTCGCGCAGGGCACCGACCCGCGTCGCGTACGCCTCCTGCTCCTTGACCGCGAGCTCGACCGCCGCCGCGAAGCCGGCGATGGCCGCGGTCGCGTGGGTGCCGCTGCGTACGTCTCGCTCCTGGCCGCCACCGTGGACGAGCGCGGTCAGCTCGAGCTCGCGACGCACGACCAGAGCACCGGCGCCCACCGGGCCGCCGAGCTTGTGGCCGGTCAGGGAGAGTGCGTCGACGCCGCTGGTCGCGAAGTCGACCGGCACCGCGCCGACCGCCTGGACGGCGTCGGTGTGGACCGGGATGCCGTGCGCGGCCGCCATCTCCGCGATCTCCGCCACGGGCTGCAGCGTGCCGACCTCGTTGTTGGCCCACATCACCGAGATGACCGCGACCGAGGCGGGGTCGCGCTCGATGGCCTCCTTCATCGCGGCGAGGTCGACCCGGCCGGTCGCATCGCACGCGACGAGCTCGACCTGAGCACCCTCGGTCGTCTCCAGCCACTGCAGCGGGTCGAGCACGGCGTGGTGCTCGACGGTGGTCGTCAGGATCCGGGTGCGGGCGGGGTCCTGGCCGCGGCGCGCCCAGAAGGCGCCCTTGAGCGCCAGGTTGTCGGCCTCGGTGCCGCCGGAGGTGAAGACGACCTCACCCGGCCGGGACCCGAGCGCCGCCGCGATCCGTTCCCGGGACTCCTCGAGCACCCGGCGGGCGCGGCGGCCCGATGCGTGCAGCGAGCTCGCGTTGCCGACCAGAGCCAGCTCCGCAGTCATCGCCTCGATCGCCGCCGAGGCCATGGGAGTGGTGGCGGCGTGGTCCAGATAGACGGTCCGGGGATTCATCGTCTACCAAGGTTACGGCCCGATGGCCATGCTTGCTGAAACGGTGCAGCCTTGCTGAAACGTCGCCGCCCGTTCACCTCGCCTCCCTATGGTCGTGCGCATGTCCCAGGGATTCCGTGAATACATCGACAACCTGATCACCGAGGGTCACACGATCGGCGAGGACCACGATGACGATCCGGTGCTCCTGGACCCGGCCGGCAAGGCCGTCGACACCTGGCGGGAGAACTATCCCTACGCCGAGCGGATCGCCCGCGAGGTCTACGACGAGCAGAAGTACCTCCTCCAGGTCGAGCTGCTGAAGTTCCAGCGCTGGAACGACCGCGTCGGCGGCAAGCACGTGCTGCTCTTCGAGGGCCGGGACGCCGCCGGCAAGGGCGGCACGATCAAGCGGTTCATGGAGCACCTCAACCCCCGCTACGCCCGCACGGTCGCGCTGTCGAAGCCGTCCGACCGTGAGGCGCAGCAGTGGTTCTTCCAGCGCTATGTCCAGCACCTGCCCACCGCCGGGGAGATGGTCCTGTTCGACCGGTCCTGGTACAACCGCGCCGGCGTCGAGCGGGTCATGGGTTTTGCCACCGACGACCAGTACGAGCAGTTCATGCACCAGGTGCCGCTCTTCGAGCAGATGCTCGTCGACTCCGGGATCACGCTCACGAAGTTCTGGTTCTCGGTCGCCCGTTCCGAGCAGCGGACCCGCTTCATCATCCGCCAGATCGATCCGGTACGGCAGTGGAAGCTCTCCCCGATCGACGTGCAGTCGCTGGACAAGTGGGACTCCTACACCGCCGCCAAGGAGGAGATGTTCCGCCGCACCGACACCGACTGGGCACCCTGGACCACCATCAAGTCCAACGACAAGAAGCGCGCCCGCCTCAACGCGATGCGCTACTTCCTCGCCAACCACGACTACGACGACAAGGACCCTGAGATCGTCGGCACCCCCGACCCGCTCATCGTCCAGCGCGGCATCGACGCCGTCGGCGACTGACGGATCACGCCGGCCACCGGATGCGGGCCAGGTGCGATTCGATGATGTCGTCGAGCGCACCGGCCTCGTCCTCCTCCAGAGGAAGAACCCCCTCGTACGCCGCGACGAACGCCGCCCGCACCTCGGCCGGCGTCGGGCGCCAGTCGTGGTAGCGCGTCCCTAGGAGGACTGCCGCCTGAGCGAGGTCGTCCACCCGCCGGCGGTACGTCGCCTCCTCCAGATCCAGGACCGCCACGATCCCGCCGTCCGCCCAGAGGATGTTGGCCGACCGGAAGTCATTGCCGACCAACTGGGTCCCCGACGCCGGCGGCTCGTCCGTGGGAATCTGCTCCGGATAGCTGGCCATGGCAGCGTGCATGCGCGCAAGCATCTCCCCCGCCACCTCCACCTGCGCTGCGTCGTCGATTTCGAGCAGATCGCCGTCGATCACCTGCTGGAGCCCGATCGAGAACCCGTCGACCTCCACCTGGAGTCTGCCGTCCCGAGCCGGATGCGGCATCGAGACAGGTATCCCCCGCTCCCCCAGCCAGCCGGTGAGCCTCGCGATCGCCGCCAACCGCCCGAACAACCGTGGCTGCATCGACCACTTGGCGATCATCCGGCGGTCCCCGACGGTGATCCACGCCAGGCAGTTGGCGTCGCTGATCACCAGCCGTTCGCAGGCTTCGACCCTCAGTCCCCAGTGCTCGGCAAGCACGCCTCGTAGCCAGCTGCTTGCGTCGGCCGTGGAGGTGAAGCGGAAGCGCTCGGCCAACACGGTGTGTGGGTCTGCCGACTCCCAGAGCATGCTGATCGGCGTACTCGGGTTCTGCGTGTCGGTCATGGTGGCAGTCAAGCAGGTGGGCTGTGGGTCGGGTGTCGTGGTGCTCGATCTCGATGGCTGGTGGCCGCCGACCCGTTACGGAGGGTGTTCTCGACGAACCCCGGAGTCAAGGCGATGTATCGAGCTTGTCGAGATGACGGCCTTCGGCCG
>NZ_JBHVKN010000107.1:0-17181 GCF_042798075.1 Nocardioides sp. NPDC057772 | reverse complement strand
CCACAACTGCATTCTCGGCCCGCCACAACCACCGATTCGGCGGGGCGGACTCAGTCGAGGGAGTCGAAGGTCTCCGGGCGTCGCTCGAAGCCGAAGCGGTCGGTGGGCCAGAAGACGACGGCGACGCGCCCGACGACGTCGGCGACGGGTACGAACGCGTTCGCACAGGCCGGGTCGTCAGACTTCTGGCGCTCGGGGTTGCACAGGTGGAAGGACGAGTCGGCGGAGTTGGCGCGGTTGTCGCCCATCACGAAGAGCCGGCCCTCGGGGACGACGGCCTTCCAGCCACGACAGCCGCCCTTGACGTACGCACCGTTGTCCTGCGCCATCGGCCCGTCACAGGTATCGGTGGGAGCGATGAACGAGGACTCGTCCAGAGGCGTTCCGTTGACGACGATCCGACCGTTCTCGCAGCACTCCACGGTGTCGCCGGCGACTCCGATCACCCGCTTCACCAGGTGGTCGCCGGTCGGGTAGAGCCCGACCTTGGCGAGCACCGCCCGGAAGCCGGTCGGCGGCGGCGGCACCTGGTTGGTCGAGAGCCAGTCGCCGGGGTCGGCGAAGACGACCACGTCGCCGCGCTCGGGGGTGCCGGTCCAGTAGGACGGCTTCTCCACCAGCACGCGGTCGTTGACCTCCAGCCCGGGCCGCATCGACTCCGAGGGGATGTAGAACGCCTGGGCGAGGAATGTCTTGATGACCACCGCGAGCAGAATCGCCGTCACCGCGATGATCACGATCTCGACCAGCGAACCCAGAAATCCCCTCGGCCGCCGGCCAGACTTCACCGGCGTCTCCCTCTCTGCCCCCATGGTCTTGACCCTATCCAGACCACGGTCCCGCTCCGGCGCAATCCGGAATTCGGGAGGCGCGCGCCGCGGCTCCTGTCCTAGGGTTCCCTCATTCAGCCCGACCTGAGAGGGCCTCATGAAAGATTCACTGGCAACCCCGACACGTCGGTCCAGCACGAAGGGCACCCGGACGATCGGGGTCATCCTGATCGTGGCCGTGCTCCTCACCGTCGCGGCCGGTGCGGTCGGCGCGATGGTCGTCGTTCGGACGGCGGCTGAGGCGGAGACGGCCCGGAAGGCCGAAGCGCTCGCCGAGACCCTGCCGGACACTGTCAACCTCGCGGTCAATCTGTCCTTCGAACGTGATGCGATGCTGGCCGGCGTACCTCCCGTCGTGCTCCGGCCGATGGTGCAGACCACCGACGAGTCGGCGCAGGCGTGGCTCGCGCGGGTGCAGGGGATCGAGAGCGGCGGCGAGCATCTCGACGCGACCGTCAGCCGGATCGAGGACGGGCTCGCCGGCATCGACGACCTGCGTACGCAGGCGCGGACCGATCCTGCCTCGGTTGCCGAGAGATACACGGCCCTGAGCAACGACCTGTTCAGCATCGCCGACGACGTGCCGAGCACGGGCGAGGGGGAGACGGCCTCGTCGATCGAGGCGATCCGCCACATGCCCGAGATCTGGGAATCGCTGGGCCAGGAGCGGACGACCATGAACGCTGTGCTCGCCAGGTCACCGCTGCCCGGCGACAAGCAGGCCGGTGACAAGGAGATCGCCGCGCTCACCGAGGCAGAGGCGAACCTGCGGCGCTCGCTCGCCGGCTTCTACGAGAAGTCCTCGACAGCGCAGCGTCGGGCCCTCGACGAGCTGACCAACGGCACCGCCGTGGAGGGTGCCACCGGCGTACCTGCGCAGCAGGCGGTCAACGAGATCATCGCCGGAGACGGCAGCGACCTGACCCCGGATTCGTACGCCGCGTCCAGCACCGACCTCATGCGCGGTCTGCAGGCGGTGGTGACCGCCTCGGCCGAGGAGATCGTGGAGGACCGACGTGCCGTCCGCGATGACGCCCTGCGCGGCGCGATGGTCGCCTTCGTCCTCACGGTCGTCGTCCTGGGTGTCCTCGCGGTGCTCGTCCTCGTTCTCGCTGTCCTGCTCGTCGTCCTGCGCTCGTCCGCGGCCGCGCGTGGAGCACGTGGATAAGGTCGACGCGTGTCCGATCTCGACCAACGGCTCAACGCTCTCGAAGCGGATCTCAAGACTCGGGGGAGCGTGCTGGTCGCCTTCTCCGGTGGCGCCGACAGCGCCTTCCTCCTCGCCGCCGCGACCAGAGCCCTGGGCAGCGACGACGTGGCCGCGGCGACCGGTTACTCACACAGTCTCCCGGTCGCGGAGAGGGATCCGGCCGCCGAGTTCGCGAGGAGCCTCGGCGTGCGCCTCATCACCCCGCAGACCCGCGAGATGGAGCGCGAGGGCTACCGGGCCAACGGCACCGACCGGTGCTTCTTCTGCAAGGCCGAGCTGCTCGACACCCTGACCCCGCTGGCCCGCGAGCTCGGGCTGGCCCACGTCGCCACCGGCACCAACGCCGACGATGCGATCGAAGGGCTCAACGGTCTGCGGCCCGGCATCCGGGCGGCCGCCGAGCGCGGCGCGATCACCCCGCTCAAGGACGCCGGCCTGACCAAGGCGCAGATCCGCGAGGCATCGCGCCGCTGGGGGCTGCCGACCTGGGACAAGCCGGCCGCCGCCTGCCTCTCCAGCCGGATCGCCTATGGCCTCGAGGTCACCCCGCGCAGGCTCGCGCGGGTGGAGCGGGCCGAGCAAGGCGTACGCAGCGTCCTGGCCGCCCATGGCCACGATGCGGCCCGGGTGGACCTGCGCGTGCGCGACCACGGGGAGACGGCCACCGTCGAGCTGTCGGCTACCCTCCTGCCTCTCGACCCCCACCATGCCGACGAGGTGCTCAAGACCGTGACAGACGCTGGATTCCCCGCCGCGGAGATCGACCCACGGGGCTTCCGCTCCGGATCGATGAACCAGAAGGCAGTCAAGTGAGGGAGTTCTGGGACACCATCACCGCGACCCAGACCGTTCCCGAAGCACCTTGGCTGATCGGCGCCGGGCTCGTCGCGCTTGCGCTCGTGGTGTGGCGTACGTCCTGGCGCACCGTACGTCTCGGCGTCACCGTCGTCCACGAGGCCGGGCACGCGGTGGTCGCGGTCCTGGTGGGAAGGCGCCTGGCCGGGATCAAGCTCCACTCCGACACCTCGGGCGTCACCCTCTCGCGCGGCAAGCCGAGCGGGCCGGGGATGGTGGCGATGCTCGCCGCCGGCTACCTCGCCCCGGCGCTCCTCGGCCTGCTCAGCGCCACGATGCTCGCCGCCGGTCATGCCCTGGGGCTGCTCTGGCTCCTGGTGGCGGCGATGCTCGTGCTGCTGGTGTGGGTACGCAACGGCTACGGCCTCGTCGTCCTGCTGGTGCTCGGCGCCGGCCTGGGCGCGATCAGCTGGTACGCCGACGGCCGCCTCCAGACCATCGTCGCCACCCTGGTGACCTGGCTGCTCCTGCTCGCCTCACCGCGGCCGCTCCTCGAGCTCCTCGGCCGTGGGGAGCGGGGCCGGCGCGGCTCCGACCCCGACCAGCTCGCCGGTCTGACCGGCATCCCGTCGGTGCTCTGGATCCTGCTCCTGCTGGCCGTCAACATCGCCGGCCTGGTGGTCGGCGTGCAGACCCTGATCCCCGACCTGAGCTGGATCTAGAGGATCAGAGCTCGAACTCGTCGGCGATCTGGCGCAGCGCGGGGGAGACCTTCTTGGCCAGCTCGCGCGTGGGCGGGCGGCCCTGGGCGTAGCCGTCGCGGATGTCGTCGAGGAGCTTGATCACGTTCTCGACGATCAGCTCCATCTCCTCGGGCTTGCGACGCTTGGCGGCGCGCTGGCGGCCGGAGACGGACGGCGAGCGCTCGAGGACGGTCACCGAGAGCGCCTGCTCACCGCGGCGCCCCTGGGCGATGCCGAACTCCACCCGGGTGCCGGCCTTCAAGGTCTTGGCAGCGCCCTCGGGGAGCGCGTCGGCGTGGACGTACACGTCCGGACCGTCGTCCTGCGACAGAAACCCGAAGCCCTTGGTGGCGTCGAACCACTTGACCTTGCCAGTAGGCACGGCAGCTTGCCCCTTCCTCGCGCATCTGCGCTTCAAACGTACGTCGCCCGGCGACTGTGACGGCCGACGCGGAAGAGCCTAGTCCTCGGTGCCCAGAGACGCGTGAGGTATTCCCCTCTCCGGTCGCGCGGGGCCCTGCTCAGCAGCCACGGAGGGCTCGCCGTCTCGTCCCTTCTGCGGGTGGGGCATATACTCCGCCTACCCCTCCATAGATTTGCAAATGATTTCGTACACCATTGGTAATCGAGACCACTTATGACGTAAGTTTACGTCGCCAAAGACTGCAGACAGGCACGCCCGGGTGCCAGCAGGCTTCGCGGCGGGGGACAGGGGTATGCGCCACAGACGGCGCACACCTTGCTCGGGAACGATGTGACATGGCCACGAGAGGGAGTAATGGCCGAGCCATACGCAAGCACGACCCACCGTCCGGAACGCAAGCCCTGGCAGGGAATTCGAGCGCGCCTGATCTTCGTGCTGCTCATCCCCACCATCGCGGCGATGGTGTTCGGTGGGTTGAGCATTTCGCGCGCCCTCACCGCCCAGGCGGAAGCACGCCAGGCAGAGACCGTCGCCAAGGCACTGCCCGACACCTACAACCTCGCGATCAACATCCTGTTCGAGCGTGACGGTGCGCTCGCGGGCGTTCCCGAGGTCGTCATGAGGCCGCTGCAGCAGACGACCGACGAGTCGATCGAGGCCTGGAGCGCCAAGGCGAAGGAGATCGACGCCGGCGACGACAAGGAGCTCGAGAACAGCATCGTCGAGATCCAGCAGGCGCTGAACGGCATCGACGACCTGCGCGCGCAGATCCAGGAGCGGGACACCCAGGTCGAGGCCCAGCTGGCCTACACGACCGTGATGAACAACCTCTTCGGGATCTCGGCGCAGATGCCGACCCTGGAGAACGACGAGGTCTTCTCCAAGATCGCCGCGATCAGCAACGTGCGTCCCGCCTCGGAGGCGATGGGCACCGAGCGCGTGATCATGATGGAGGCGCTGAGCAAGAAGGCCGCGGCCGAGAAGAACGGTGTGGTCAACCCGGACGTCCTCACCGACGAGCAGTTCGCGGAGCTCGCCCGGGCCGAGGCCAAGTGGCGCCTGTCCACGGCCGACTACTACAACAAGACCTCCGACGAGATCCGTCAGCAGCTCGACGAGCTGACCAACGAGACCACCACCAACGGCTCGATCGGGGCGCCTGCCCACCGGGTCGTCAACCAGGTGATCACCAGCGGCGGCACCGACCGGGTCAAGATGACCCCGGACCAGTACACCGGCGCCAGCACCGAGTTCATCCGCGGTCTGCAGAAGATGATCGTCGCGACCGCGCAGGAGATCAGTGACGACGTCGAGCAGATCAAGAAGGACGCGACCCGCGACGCCATCATCATCGGTATCCTCGTCCTCGGCGTCCTGATCTTCGCCCTCGCGGTCGGTCTGGTCGCGGCCCGCTCGATCCTGTCGCCGCTGAGCCAGCTGCGCCGCCTGGCCTACAACCTGGCCAACCACGACCTGCCGGAGCGAGTCGCCTACATGAACCAGGCCGACGGCCCGGTCGACACCCATGTGGAGCCGCTGGACATCGCCCGCCGAGACGAGATCGGTGACGTCGCGGACGCGTTCGACGCGGTCCACGTCGAGGCGATCCGGCTGGCGGGCGAGCAGGCCGAGCTGCGTACGAACGTCGACAAGATGTTCATGAACCTCTCCCGCCGCTCGCAGAGCCTCGTCGAGCGCCAGCTCCAGCTCATCGACCAGCTCGAGGCCAACGAGCAGGACCCCGACGACCTCGCGAACCTGTTCCGCCTCGACCACCTCGCGACCCGAATGCGCCGCAACGACGAGTCCCTGCTGGTTCTCGCCGGCGGCGAGATCGGCCACGCTGCGCGTGGTCCGGTCCCGGTCCTCGACGTGCTCCGCGCCGCGGCCTCCGAGATCGAGCAGTTCGCCCGGGTCGACATCGACTCCGAGGAGAACGCCGAGTTCGAGGGAGCGATCGCGGGTGACCTCGTGCACCTGCTCGCGGAGCTGATCGAGAACGCCACCAACTTCTCCCCGCCCGACACCGCGGTCACGATCCGCACCTTCCGCGCCGGTCCCGCCGCGCCGCTGCTGGTCGAGATCGAGGATCTCGGTATCGGTATGACGCCGGAGGAGCTCGACGCGGCCAACATGAAGCTGCGCCGTGCGACCGGCCTCGACGCCGACGTCGCCCGGATGATGGGTCTGGTCGTGGTCGCGCGCCTGGCCGCGCGTCACGGCCTCTACATCGAGCTCGTGCCCAACCGCCCGCGTGGTGTGGTCGCGCGCGTCGAGATGCCGGTGACCACGATCGTCGGCGCCCACGCCGAGACCCCGTCTGGCCAGCAGCAGGGCTTCGACGCGTACGCCTTCCAGCAGGGTGGCTACGGCCAGCAGGCCGCCGGCTACCCGGGCACCGGCGAGCTCCCCTACGAGATGCAGTACGGGATGCCCGCCTACGACGCCCAGCCGTACGCAGGTGGCAACCCCTACGACGTGCCCGTCGGTGCGCTGCCGGCACCGGAGGCGCCCGCCGCCTCCACGGCCGCGCCGCCGGCGCTGCCGAGCCGCACCCCGGGTGCCTCCAACCACCCGAACCTGGCCAACAACGGCAGCTCGGTCTTCCCGCAGCCGGGTGCGAACGGCCAGTCCGGCCAGCACAACGGCTTCGGCCAGACCGGACCGCAGACGGGTCAGCAGCCCGCCTATGGCGGCGTCCCGCCGATGCCGGGTGACCCGGGCTACGAGGCCCCGACCGCGCGCACCGGCACCTTCCCGGCGCAGCCGCAGCAGTTCAGCGGTGGCCAGCCGCAGTTCGGCGGCGACCCGTTCGGCGCCAACCAGCCGGCGCAGGCTAGCGGTCCGCAGCAGAACTTCCTGTCCAACATGCTGCCGGTGCGCAAGGCGGAGGACCTGGCCGCCCGCTTCCCCGACGGCCGCTTCGACCCGAGCGAGACCGGCGACCTCCCGCGGCGCGACCCAGGAGCCCAGGGTGGCAGCCCGTTCGGCACCGACACCGGCGCGTTCCGCACCTTCGAGCGTCCCGACGGGCGCACCACGCCGCGTACGCCGCCGCCGGGGTTCGGTCCCGACGACGACCCGTTCGGTCCCGCCGGTGACGCGATCGGCTCGGGCCCGATGGCCCCGGAGCCGACCGACTCGCCGAACCCGCTCGACTCGACCACCGAGGTCCCGATCCTCGACGACGAGGGCAGCTCGATCTTCGACGACCTCCAGTCCGAGTGGTTCACCCGTCGTCGTCCGCTGGGCGCGCGCCGGGCCATGGAGGCGAAGGGCGACCCGCTGAGCGACCCGATCGCGGCTCCGTCGGCCAAGGCCGGGAAGGGCGCGGCCAACGGCACCACGGCCGGTGCGCCCGCGGCCGACGCGGCCGACGCTGCCGCTCCCGAGGACGAGCCGACCACTCCGGTCAGCTGGTCGTCGCCGGGCGACGAAGGCTGGCGCCGGGCGCAGGAGCTGGAGAAGCTGCAGGAGCAGGAGCCGGCGACGGTCACCCAGGGTGGCCTTCCCGTGCGTGTCCCGGGTCAGAACCTCATCCCGGGCGCGGCCCCATCGGTCACACCACCGTCATCAGGTCCGCGTAACATGGACGCGCGCCGGACTCGCGGCATGTCCAGCTTCCAGAAGGGCGTCAGCCGCGCCCGCAACAACCCCGCTGAGGCGGAAAGCAACCCCGAAGGTGAGGAGCAGCAGTGACAACGGCCCCCGCAGGACTGGACTGGCTTGTCGACAGCCTGACCCAGCGCACCCCCGACATCGCTCACGCGATCCTGGTGTCGGCTGATGGCATGCCGATGGCCAGCTCCGTCGACTTCCCCCCGGACCGGGCCGACCAGCTCTCGGCGATCGCCTCCGGTCTCACGAGTCTTACCCAGGGAGCAGCTCGGTGCTTCGCCGCGGGTAATGTCCAGCAGATGGTCATCGAGATGGACGGTGGCTATCTGGTCCTCATGGCGGTTGGTGAGGGTTCCAGCCTTGCTGCCCTCGCCGCCCCCGACTGCGATCTGGGACAGGTTGGCTACCAGATGCAGCTGCTCATCTCGCGTGTTGCCACCGCCCTCACCCCCGATACCAGAACCGGCGCCTGATGCGCGCCCGAGCTTAGGACCGAGATCGTGAGCAACCACGCCTCCGAACCGCCGCCCCTTGTCAGGCCGTACGCCCTGACTCGTGGCCGCACGCAACCCAAGCGAGTCTTCCCGATGGAAGCCCTGGTGATCACCGACCGCTACGTGATCGACGGCTACGTCCGGTCGCCAGAGGAGCGGACGATCGCGGAGCTCTGCCGCGAGAGCCGCTCCGTCGCCGAGGTCGCGGCGCTCATCCGGGTGCCCCTGGGTGTCGCCCGAGTCCTGATCGGTGACCTTGCGGAGCGCGGCGTGGTGCAGGTGCACGCCAGCAAGGTCCCGGACGCCCCGGACACCGCTCTTCTCGAGCGCGTGCTGTCCGGCCTGAGGAAGCTTTGACAGGAGTAATGCAGTGACCACCGACTCCAAGCAGGCGACCATGTCTGCGAAGATCGTCATCGCCGGCGGGTTCGGCGTTGGTAAGACGACCTTCGTCGGCTCCGTCTCGGAGATCGTCCCCCTGACGACCGAGGCCGTGATGACGCAGGCGACCGCCGGCGTCGACGACCTCTCCGCCGTGCCCAACAAGAAGACGACGACCGTCGCCATGGACTTCGGGCGAGTCTCCCTCGACTCCGACCTGATCCTCTACCTGTTCGGCACGCCCGGTCAGAACCGCTTCTGGTTCATGTGGGACGACCTGACCCAGGGCGCCATCGGTGCCGTGGTGCTCATCGACACGCGTCGTCTCGCCGACTCCTTCGGCGCGATCGACTACTTCGAGTCCCGCAACGTGCCGTTCGTCGTGGCCCACAACGTCTTCGGCGCCAACCAGGCCTACAAGCCGGAGCAGATCCGTGAGGCCCTGGCCCTGCGCCCGGACATCCCGATCGTCACCTGCGACGCCCGCGACCGCCAGTCGACCAAGGCAACGCTGATCTCGCTCGTCGAGTACGTCCTCTCCATGGTCTCCACGCGCGCTCTGCAGTAGCGACGCGACGTCGACACCCGCCGTAGCCCCGCTCCGGCGGGTGTCGGCATTTATGAGATGGCGCGGGCAGGGCCGCCGTGACTGTGCAGTAGAGGCGTACGTCTGGGAGGATCACGCGTTGTGCTGAAGTTCAGGTTGTGGTGGCGCAAGGTGACCCCGAAGTGGCACCTGAGGCGCCTGTGGGCGAAGATGTGGTCCGTGATCACGACCCCGTACGCCGATGCGACGGCCGTCGCTGCCGTCGACGAGGCCCGCGCCGCGCTCCTGTCCGACGTGCCAGCCGCTGACGTCGGAGAACACCTCGGCCACGTGGCCGAGGAGGGTGCCGGTCCAGGCGTCGTGACCCACCTGTTCGCCTGCACCCGCAAGGGCTACGTCGGCTGGCACTGGTCGGTCACGGTCGTCTACGTCCCGGTCCTCGGTGGAGACTCCGAGGTGACCGTCAACGAGGTCGTCCTCGTGCCCGGCGACGCGGCGATCGTCGCCCCCGCGTGGGTGCCTTACCGCGACCGGATCAAGCCCGGCGACCTCTCGCCCGGCGATCTGCTCCCGGTCGAGGACGACGACGCCCGACTGGTCCCGACCTACGCCTTCGGCGACGACCCGCTCGACGCCGACGAGAAGGCGCAGGTGCGTGAGGTCGCCAAGGATCTCGGTCTCGGTCGTGTCCGCACCCTGTCGACCTCCGGCTTCGACGCCGCCGCCGAGCGTTGGTACGCCGGTGACGGCGGCCCCGACGCGCCGCTCGCCCAGGCCGCACCCGACCAGTGCCACAGCTGTGGCTTCCTGGTCCGGCTGACCGGCCACCTGGCCTCGACCTTCGGGGTCTGCGCCAACGGCGACGCCAACGACGACGGCAAGGTGGTCAGCCTCAACCACGGGTGCGGTGCGCACTCGGAGGTGCGGCTGGCGAAGAAGCACGAGCCCCAGCCGCTGCCGGACCCGGTCTTCGACACCATCAGCGACGACATCGAAGCCTTCTAGCCGAGCCGGCCGCGCTCCTCGGCCCGCAGCCGGCGAGCCTTGCGACGCCGGGTCAGCTCGATGCCGATCGCGCCGATGCCGAACGCGGCCAGGCAGGTCCAGATCCACCAGGTCCAGCCGCGGTCGTTGAGCAGACCCCAGAAGGGGAGCAGGGCCACGAACCCGACCAGCCAGCCGAGCGTGGCGAGCTCGAAGGCGCGGATCCCGTCCTCGTCGACCAGCTCGATCTTCGGCTCCGGGCGCGGCTCGACCGCCTCCTCGACGAGCTGCTCGTCGTAACCGTAGTCCTGCGGATACCCGCCGTCGGCGGGGTAGTAGTCGCCTTCGTACCCGTCGTACTGCTGCTCCGGGTAGCTGCCGGAGTAGTCGTCGTCGCGGTACTGGTCGCTCATGCCTCCCAACCTTAGTGGGCCTTGGGTGGGCGATAGTCTGGGGCTGCCGAGCACTTCTCGGCGCGGCCCGACGACCTGGGAGGTCCACTGATGCCTTCGCTTCGCTGCCCCTGTGGCACCAACTTCCGCACGGAGACCGACGACGAGCTGGTCGAGCAGGTGCAGGAGCACCTCGCCGAGGCTCACCCCGGTCGCACCTACAGCCGCGACGACATCCTGATGCTCGCCGCGATGTCCTGACCTGCGTGACGGCGCCCTTGTCAGGGCGCCGTCTCTTCTCGGAATAGTTAGCTCCGGTAAGCAGTTATGCTTACCGACATGCCTACCGCACAGCCCGCCTCCGCGCCCGCCGCGTCCTCCGACATCCCCGAGGTCGCCTCCGAGCTGCGCACCTCCGTCATGCGGATGCGCCGCCGCCTGGCCAACGAGCGCCACCCCGACAACGACCTCTCCCTGGGGTCGATGGCGGTGCTCGGGGCGTTGTACGCATGCGACGAGATGACGCTCGGCGCCCTCGCCGCCCGCGAGCGGGTCCAGCCGCCGAGCATGACCAGGATGGTCAACTTCCTCGAGGAGGGCGGCTACGTCGTGCGCCGCCAGGGTGAGACCGACCGTCGCCAGGTGCTGGTCTCGATCACCGACAAGGGCCGCCGGACCGTACGCAAGGACCGGCTCAGCCGCGACGCCTGGCTCGCCCAGCAGCTCGTCGACCTCGATGCCGACGAGCTCGCAGCCCTCCGCACCGCCGCTTCGATCATGGAGAGAATAGCCACCAGTTGAGTCCCACGTTCCGTTCCCTGCGCAGCCACAACTACCGCCTCTACCTAGCCGGAAGTGTCGTCTCCAACGTCGGCACCTGGATGCAACGCATCGCCCAGGACTGGCTCGTGCTGAGCCTGGGCGGCGGGGGAGCGGCCCTCGGCATCACCACCGGCCTGCAGTTCCTGCCCATCCTGCTGCTCAGCCCTTATGCCGGGGTCATCGCGGACCGCTTCCCGAAGCGCCGCCTGCTGCAGGTGGCCCAGGGCTGGATGGCGCTGATGTCGCTGCTCCTCGGTGTGCTCGCGGTCAGCGGCAACGCCGAGGTGTGGATGGTCTACCTGGTCGCCTTCCTCTTCGGAATCGGTGCCGCCTTCGACGGTCCTGGTCGGCAGTCGTTCGTCTCGGAGATGGTCCACCCCGACGACGTCACCAACGCCGTCGGCCTCAACTCGGCCTCGTTCAATCTCGCCCGCCTGATCGGACCGGCGACGGCCGGGCTCCTCATCGGCGCGCTGGGCGGCGGTCCCCGGGCGACCGGCTGGGTCATCCTCGTCAACGCCGTCTCCTACCTCGCCGTCATCGGACAGCTGCAGCGGATGAACACCCGCGAGCTCCGCTCGCCCGAACCGGTCGCCCGGCGGCGCGGGATGCTGCGCGAGGGCCTCGGCTACATCCGTACGCAGCCCAAGATGCTGATGGTCCTCGTGATCGTCTTCTTCGTCGGTACGTTCGGCGCGAACTTCCCGATCACCTCGGCGCTGATGGCGACCGAGGAGTTCGGCAAGGGCGCGAGCGAGTACGGCCTGCTCGGCACCGTCCTGGCCGTCGGCTCGCTCTCCGGTGCGCTGCTCGGCGCCCGCCGCACCCGGATCCCGCTCAGGCTGATCGTCGGGGCGGCGACCGGGTTCGGACTGTCCATCATCGTGTCCGGGTTCATGCCGACGTACGCCTTGTTCGCCCTGACCGGCCCGATCGTCGGGTTCTGCACCATCACCGTCCTCAACGCCTGCAACGCCACCATGCAGACCGAGGCCGCGCCCGAGTTCCGTGGCCGGGTGATGGCGATCTACATGACCGTGCTGATGGGCGGCACCCCGCTGGGCGCCCCGCTGATCGGCTTCATCGGCGAGCACTTCGGTGCCCGCACGACGCTCTACGCCAGTGGTGCTCTTGTGCTGTTCGGTACGCTTGCGGGGGTGCTGCTCCTAGCTGCCCTCAGAGGTGGTATCCGGGCCGTTTTGACCCCCTCTCAAGCCGCCGGGTAGCCTCTGAAGCGTGTCTGGGACAACCAGGCCGTCGCGCGTGCCCGGAACAAGCTCGAGAGAAAGGTCTCGGACCCGGGTTCGGCGCCCTCAGTACGGGGTTCGGTTCGAAAGATCCGCCAACATGTGCGTTGAGGTAAGGGCGACACGCCCGACCTCGGGGGCGAGGCGGGACCAGTTGGTATCGCACCACCTGGACGCACACCATTGGATCCTTCGCGGCAGAGCGCCGCGTCGTGAGAGCAGAAAAGAAGGGGAACCACCGAGGTGCCCACCATCAACCAGCTGGTCCGCAAGGGCCGCGAGGACAAGGCGACGAAGTCGAAGACGCCTGCCCTCAAGGGATCGCCGCAGCGCCGTGGCGTCTGCACGCGCGTCTACACCACCACCCCGAAGAAGCCGAACTCCGCCCTCCGCAAGGTCGCCCGTGTGCGCCTCTCCTCCGGCGTCGAGGTCACCGCTTACATCCCGGGTGTGGGCCACAACCTTCAGGAGCACTCCATCGTGCTCGTCCGCGGCGGTCGTGTGAAGGACCTCCCCGGTGTTCGTTACAAGATCATTCGCGGCTCGCTCGACACCCAGGGCGTGAAGAACCGCAAGCAGGCCCGGAGCCGCTACGGCGCCAAGAAGGAGAAGTGAGATGCCTCGTAAGGGTCCCGCTCCCAAGCGTCCGCTCGTCGTCGACCCCGTCTACGGCTCGCAGCTCGTAACCCAGCTCGTCAGCAAGGTCCTCCAGGACGGCAAGAAGCAGGTTGCGCAGCGCATCGTCTACACCGCCCTCGAGGGCTGCCGCGAGAAGACCGGCACCGACCCCGTGGTCACCCTCAAGCGTGCGATGGACAACGTGAAGCCGGCCATCGAGGTCAAGTCCCGCCGCGTCGGTGGCGCGACCTACCAGGTTCCGGTCGAGGTCAAGGGCACGCGTGGCACCACGCTCGCGCTGCGCTGGCTCGTCGGCTACGCCCAGGACCGTCGCGAGAAGACGATGTCCGAGCGCCTCATGAACGAGATCCTCGACGCGAGCAACGGCCTCGGTGCCGCTGTGAAGAAGCGCGAGGACACTCACAAGATGGCCGAGTCCAACAAGGCCTTCGCGCACTACCGCTGGTGACGTACGGCGGGGTGCCCTTCGAGAGGCTCAGGAACCACCCGCCGCAAGAAGCTGGCACCCCGCCCATCCAGACCGAAGACAATCTCTTTAAGGAACGCTGAAGACAGTGGCCGTCGACATCACCACGGACCTCAATGTGGTCCGCAACATCGGCATCATGGCGCACATCGATGCCGGTAAGACCACCACCACCGAGCGCATCCTGTTCTACACCGGTATCTCCTACAAGATCGGTGAGGTCCACGAGGGCGCAGCCACGATGGACTGGATGGAGCAGGAGCAGGAGCGCGGCATCACGATCACGTCCGCCGCGACGACCTGCTGGTGGAAGGACCACCAGATCAACATCATCGACACCCCGGGGCACGTCGACTTCACCGTCGAGGTGGAGCGCTCGCTGCGCGTCCTGGACGGTGCTGTCGCCGTCTTCGACGGTGTGGCCGGTGTCGAGCCGCAGTCGCAGACCGTGTGGCGTCAGGCGAACAAGTACTCCGTCCCGCGGATGTGCTTCGTCAACAAGCTCGACCGCACGGGTGCCGACTTCTACATGGTCGTCGACTCGATCGTCGACAAGCTGCACGCGACCCCGCTGGTCCTGCAGCTGCCGATCGGTGCCGAGTCCGACTTCATCGGCGTCGTCGACCTCATCGAGATGAACGCCAAGGTCTGGCGCGGCGAGACCCAGCAGGGTGAGGACTACGTCGTCGAGGAGATCCCCGCCGACATGGCCGACAAGGCCGCCGAGTGGCGCGAGAAGCTCGTCGAGACCCTCGCCGAGGCCGACGACGACATCATGGAGGTCTACCTCGAGGAGGGCGACGTCTTCGACGTTCCCACCCTGAAGGCCGCCATCCGTCGCGCGACCCTCGCCGACAAGCTCAACCCGATCCTCACCGGCACCGCGTTCAAGAACAAGGGCGTCCAGCCCCTGCTCGACGCGATCGTCGACTACCTGCCCTCGCCCATCGATGTCGAGTCGATCATCGGCCACGACGTCAAGGACGAGGAGGTCGAGGTCTCCCGCAAGCCGTCCGAGGACGAGCCGTTCTCCGGTCTGGTCTTCAAGATCGCCTCCGACCCGCACCTGGGCAAGCTGTTCTACCTGCGCGTCTACTCGGGCAAGGTCGAGGCGGGTGCGACCGTGGTCAACCCGATCAACGGCCGCAAGGAGCGCATCGGCAAGATCTACCAGATGCACGCCAACAAGCGTGAGGAGATCAACTCGGTGGGCGCCGGCCAGATCGTGGCCGTCATGGGTCTGAAGGACACCAAGACCGGTCACACCCTGTGCGACCCGTCCAACCAGGTCGTGCTCGAGTCGATGAGCTTCCCGGCCCCGGTGATCGAGGTCGCCATCGAGCCGAAGACCAAGGGTGACCAGCAGAAGCTCGGCACGGCGATTCAGCGCCTCACCGAGGAGGACCCGACCTTCACGGTCAAGACCGACGAGCAGACCGGCCAGACCATCATCGCTGGTATGGGCGAGCTCCACCTCGAGGTCTTCGTCGACCGGATGAAGCGTGAGTTCAAGGTCGAGGCCACCGTCGGCAAGCCGCAGGTCGCCTACCGCGAGACCCTTCGCAAGAAGGTCGAGAACCACAGCTACACCCACAAGAAGCAGACCGGTGGTTCGGGTCAGTTCGCGAAGGTCGTCATCACCGTCGAGCCGAACATCGACGAGGAGACCGGCCAGGGTGCTGGCTACGAGTTCGTCAACAACGTCACCGGTGGTCGCGTGCCGAAGGAGTACATCCCCTCGGTCGACCAGGGTGCCCAGGAGGCCATGGAGTTCGGCGTGCTCGCCGGCTTCCCCATGGTCGACGTGAAGGTCTCGCTCGAGGACGGCGCCTACCACGACGTCGACTCCTCCGAGCTCGCCTTCAAGATCGCCGGCAACCAGGCCTTCAAGGAGGCCGCCCGCATGGCGAAGGCCGTCCTGCTGGAGCCGATGTTCGCCGTCGAGGTCACGACCCCCGAGTCGTTCCTCGGCACCGTGATCGGTGACATCAACTCCCGTCGCGGCCAGGTGTCTTCGCAGGAGGAGCGCCACGGCGACATGGTCGTCCAGGCTCTCGTCCCGCTGTCCGAGATGTTCGGGTACGTCGGTGACCTCCGGTCCAAGACCAGCGGTCAGGCGTCGTACTCGATGGAGTTCGACTCGTACGCCGAGGTTCCCACGAACGTCGCCGACGAGATCATCAAGAAGGCCCGTGGCGAGTGACCTTCGGGTCGCCCGTCCAGGGACTTCGGCAGCAACACCACTCAGTACGAGTCAGTAAGAAAATCACACCAGGAGGAGCCCACAGTGGCTAAGGCGAAGTTCGAGCGGACCAAGCCGCACGTCAACATCGGTACCATCGGTCACATCGACCACGGTAAGACCACTCTTACCGCGGCGATCTCGAAGGTGCTGCACGCGAAGTACCCGGACCTGAACCCGGAGTTCGCGTTCGAGGACATCGACAAGGCTCCCGAGGAGCGCCAGCGCGGGATCACGATCTCGATCGCGCACATCGAGTACCAGACCGAGTCGCGTCACTACGCCCACGTCGACTGCCCGGGTCACGCGGACTACATCAAGAACATGATCACCGGTGCCGCGCAGATGGACGGCGCGATCCTCGTGGTCGCCGCCACCGACGGCCCGATGCCGCAGACCAAGGAGCACGTGCTCCTGGCCCGCCAGGTCGGCGTGCCGTCGATCGTCGTCGCGCTCAACAAGTGCGACATGGTCGACGACGAGGAGCTCATCGAGCTCGTCGAGATGGAGGTGCGCGAGCTCCTCAGCGAGTACGAGTTCCCGGGTGACGACATCCCGGTCGTGCGCGTTGCCGCCTTCCCCGCCCTGCAGGGCGAGCAGAAGTGGATGGACTCGGTTGCCGAGCTCATGCAGGCCGTCGACGACTACATCCCGACCCCGGCTCGTGAGACCGACAAGCCGTTCCTGATGCCCGTTGAGGACGTCTTCACGATCACCGGTCGTGGCACCGTCATCACCGGTCGTATCGAGCGCGGCGTCGTCAAGGTCGGCGAGGAGGTCGAGATCGTCGGCATCCGCGAGACCTCTCAGAAGACCACCGTCACCGGTGTCGAGATGTTCCGCAAGCTGCTCGACGAGGGCCAGGCCGGTGAGAACGTCGGTCTGCTGCTCCGTGGCACCAAGCGCGAGGACGTCGAGCGCGGCATGGTTGTCATCAAGCCGGGCACCACCACCCCGCACACCAACTTCGAGGGCTCTGTCTACATCCTCTCGAAGGAGGAGGGTGGCCGTCACACCCCGTTCTTCAACAACTACCGTCCGCAGTTCTACTTCCGTACCACGGACGTGACCGGCGTCGTGACCCTCCCCGAGGGCACCGAGATGGTCATGCCGGGTGACAACACCGAGATGTCGGTCGAGCTCATCCAGCCCATCGCGATGGACGAGGGTCTGAAGTTCGCTATCCGTGAGGGCGGTCGCACCGTCGGCGCGGGTCGGGTTACGAAGATCATCAAGTGATCGTCTGATCCAACGTGGAAGGTCCCCGGAGCCGCAAGGCGAAGGGGGCCTTTCGCGTTGATCGTGCGGGCGCGCGGCCACTTGCGCGATGGCCTCGTGCAGGAGGCC
>NZ_JBHVKN010000106.1:0-17243 GCF_042798075.1 Nocardioides sp. NPDC057772 | reverse complement strand
CCACCAACACCTCCAACCCGTCGGTCATGCTCGGCGCGGCGCTGCTCGCCAGGAACGCGGTCGACAAGGAGCGCGGCGTCGAGGGTGATCGTGGTGCCGGCGAGCGCCTGGCTGACCGGGCAGCCGGCCTTGGCGGCCTCGGCGAGGCTGACGAAGGTCTCGTTGTCGAGGCCCTCGACCACACCGCGGGTGGTGAGCTTGATGCCGGTGATGCCCTTGCCGGGGGTGAACTCGACCTCAGCGCTGGTCTGCAGGCTGGTCGGCGGCGTGCCGTTCTCGGCGAGACCGTTGGAGAAGGCCATCGAGAAGCAGGACGAGTGGGCGGCGGCGATGAGCTCCTCGGGGCTGGTCTTGCCGCCGGGCTCCTCCGAGCGGGCCGGCCAGGACACGTCGTAGGTGCCCAGGCCCGAGGACTCCAGCGTCACCTTGCCGGCGCCCTCGAAGAGGGTGCCCTCCCAGACGGTCGTGGCAGTGCGGGTGGTGGCCATCGTTAACTCCCAAAGATCGTGTGTGTGCGTACGTCCCCGATCCTGCCACGTGGTTCGTCGATGACCGCGTGGAACAATGGCTCAAGTGACGTTCTATGAGGAGATCGGCGGCATGGACACCATCCGCACGATCGTGGCCAAGTTCTACGAGGGCGTGGCGACCGACGAGCTGATGCGGCCGATGTATCCCGAGGAGGATCTCGGCCCGGCGCAGGAGCGACTGACCCTGTTCCTGGCGCAGTACTGGGGCGGCCCGACGACCTACTCCGAGCAGCGCGGCCACCCACGGCTGCGGATGCGCCACGCCCCGTTCGAGGTCACCTCGGAGGCGCGTGACCGCTGGCTCAAGCACTTCCGCGAGGGCCTCGACGCCGCCGGGCTCACCCCCGAGCAGGACGCGCAGTTCTGGGCGTACGCCGAGCACGCCGCCAACTTCATGATCAACACCCCGGGCTGACCCTCCGGCGGGCCCGCTCGCCGCGACCGCTGGGCCGATGCCTTTAGAGTGACGCCCGTGTCGACGACCTCCTCCCCTATGCGCCGGGCGCGCCGCGGAAGGGGACTGCTGCGCCACCCGAGCCAGATCGTGGCGGTCGGGTTCGCGGCGACGATCCTGCTCGGCACGCTGCTCCTGATGCTTCCGGTGGCTCGCGCCGAGCCGGGCCACGCACCGTTCCTCACCGCCCTGTTCACCGCGACCAGCGCCGTCTGCGTCACCGGCCTGGTCGTGGTCGACACCCCGACCTACTGGTCGACGTTCGGAGAGATCACGATCCTCGGCCTGATCCAGGTGGGCGGGATCGGGATCATGACCCTCGCCTCGATGCTCGCGCTGGTCGTCTTCCGCCGGCTCGGGCTGCGCTTCCGGCTCACCGCCGCGGTCGAGCACGCCAGCTCCGGTCTCGGTGACGTACGCAGCGTCATCATGGGCGTGGTCGGCATCAGCCTGGCCATCGAGCTGATCACCGCGATCCCGCTGACGCTGCGGTTCTGGCTGGGCTACGACTCCACGCTCCAGCGGGCTGCCTACGACGGCATCTTCCACTCGATCTCCGCCTTCAACAACGCCGGGTTCGCACTGCGGTCGGACAACCTGATGGGTTTCGTCGACGACCCCTGGATCTGCCTTCCCATCGCCGTGGCCGTGATCGCCGGCGGCCTCGGCTTCCCGGTGTGGCTGGAGCTCCTGCAGCGTACGAAGATGCGGATGTGGAGCCTCCACACGAAGATGACCGTCTCCGGCACCGTCGGGCTGCTGATCATCGGCTCGCTGTTCTTCACCGCGGTCGAATGGAACAACCCCGACACCCTGGGAGCCCTGAGCACACCGGGGAAGCTGCTGGCCGGCTTCTTCCAGAGCACCATGACGCGCACGGCAGGGTTCAACAGCCTCGACTACGAGCAGATGCACGAGGGCACGCTGCTCGGCGCGGACGTGCTGATGCTCATCGGCGGAGGGTCGGCGGGCACGGCCGGCGGTCTCAAGATCACCACGTTCATGCTGCTCTTCTTCGTCATCGTCGCCGAAGTGCGCGGCCAGCGTGAGGTCGAGGCATTCGACCGGCGCATCGACCCGCGGGCCATCCGCCAGGCACTCACGGTCGCGCTGCTCTCGGTCGGTTTCGTCGTCTCCGGCACCATCGCCCTGCTGCATCTCGTCGACGCGCCGACCCACCGGGTGCTCTTCGAGGCGGTCTCGGCCTTCGCCACGGTCGGCCTGTCGGCCAACCTCACCTACGACGTGCCCGCAGGCGGCCAGATCGTCCTCATCGCGATGATGTTCGTCGGCAGGATCGGCCCGATCACCCTCGTCTCCGCCCTGGCGCTGCGCGACCGCGAGCGCCTGCACCGCTTCCCGGAAGGACGGCCCCTCATTGGCTAGAAAAGACACCACCCACGGCGGAGTCGCCGTGCTCGGGCTCGGCCGGTTCGGCAGCGCGCTCGCCCTCGAGCTGGTCGAGGAGGGCGAGGAGGTGCTGGCCGCCGACATGAACCCGCGGACGGTGCAGGAGCACGCCGGACTGCTCACCCACGTGGTCGAGGCCGACACCACCAGCGAGGACGCGATGCGCGGGCTCGGCCTGAGCGAGTTCGGCACCGTGGTCGTGGCCATCGGCACCGACATCGAGGCCAGCATCCTCACCGCGTCGGTCGCGGTCCATCTCGGCGTACGCAACGTCTGGGCCAAGGCGATCAGCGAGCCGCACGCCCGGATCCTCACCCAGATCGGGGTGGACAACGTCGTCCGCCCGGAGCACGACATGGGGCAGCGCGTCGCCCACCTCGTGCGCGGACGGATGCTCGACTACATCGAGTTCGACGACGGCTACGTCTTCGTCAAGACCAGGCCGCCGGCCATGCTGCACAACCGCAGCCTCGCCGGCGTCGGCGTCCGCCAGAACTACGGGGTGACCGTCGTCGGGGTGAAACCCGCCGGCGGAAAGTTCACCTACACCACGCCCGACACCGTCATCCGTCCCGACGACCACATCGTCGTGTCCGGTCCGCAGCTCAAGGTCGAGGCCTTCGCGAGGCTCTAGCCGGGCGGCCCCGCCTCGAGGGTGTAGCCGACACCGGCGGTGGTGACCAGGAAGCGCGGGTGAGCGGGGTCGTCCTCGAGCTTGCGGCGCAGCTGGGCGGCGTAGACGCGCAGGTAGTGGGTCTCCTTCGCGTAGGCGGGACCCCATACCTCCTTGAGGATCTGCTCACGTGGGACCAGTCGGCCGACGTTGCGGGCGAGCAGCTCCAGGAAGGACCACTCGGTCGGGGTCAACCGCACGTCCGAGCCCGCCTTGTGCACCCGCTTGCGGGCGAAGTCGATCTCCAGGTCGCCGACGTTCAGTGTCGTCGCGGTCGGAGGCGCGGACTCCTGGGAACGTCGGACCGCCGCCCGGAGCCGGGCCATCAGCTCGTTCATCGCGAACGGCTTGGTGACGTAGTCGTCGGCACCCAGGTCGAGGGCCTCGACCTTGTCGTCGCCGTGCTGCCGGGCGGAGAGCACGACCACCGGCACCTGGGTCCAGCCCCGCAGCCCCTCGATCACCTCGGTGCCGTCCAGGTCCGGGAGCCCGAGGTCGAGAAGGACGACGTCGGGGTTCGTCTCGGCCGCCGCGGCGAGCGCCGAGCGTCCGTCGGTCGCCGTCTCCACCTCCCAGCCGGCCGCGCGCAGGTTGATGGCGAGCGCACGCAGCAGCGCCGGCTCGTCGTCGACCACCAGTACGCGACTCACTCCCCACCCCTTGCGCGCGGCACCGCGACGACCATGGTCAGGCCGCCGCCGGGGGTGTCCTCTGCGGACAGCCTGATCCCGAGTGTCTCGCTCAGCCCTCTGGCCACGGCCAGGCCGAGCCCCAGGCCGTCCGGCGAGGTGTCATCGAGGCGCTGGAAAGGCTCGAACATCCGCTCGCGCTGCTCCTCCGGCACCCCTGGTCCGCGATCGACGATCATCACCTCCACAGTCTCCGGCGTCTCGTGGGCGAGGACGCGTACCGGCTCGCCGGGGCGAGGCCCCTGGCTGCCGGCCCGGACGGCGTTGCTCACCAGGTTGGCGACGATGCGTTCCAACAACCCCGAGTCGGTGCGTACGAGCGGGGTGTCCTCGTCCACGTCGAACGCGATCGATCCGGGCGGCAGACCGGCGACCGCCAGCGGCAGCGACTCCTCCAGGCTGACGTCCCGCATCGCCGGGTGGACCAGTCCGGCCTCGACCCGGGAGAGGTCGAGGAGGTTGTCGATGAGCGCCTCGAGCTGGTCGGCGGAGGTCGCCGCCGACTCCACGAGCTCCTTGCGGTCCTCCTCCGGCACCCGGCCCACGAGCAGACCGTCGAGGGCGGCGCGCATCGTGGCCAGCGGCGTACGCAGGTCGTGGGAGACCGCGCGGAGCAGCGAGGTCGAGGTCTTCTCGGCCCGCTCCAGCGCGAGCGCACGGTCTGCCTGATCGCGCAACCGGCGGTACTCCAGCACCAGCGAGGTCTGGACGGCGAACGCGTCGAGCACCCGCTGGTCCGCCGCCCGGAGCGGGTCGCCGCGCAGCACGATCACGTGGTCGTCATCCACCCGGACCTCGGTGTCGCCGGTCCCGGGCTCTGTCGCCGGGTCCTGGCCGACCCCCGCCAGCCGGTGCCAGCCCGAGGCACTTGCCTGCAGCAGCGCCACCGACCGCTGCCCGAAGCTCTCGCGTACGCGGTCGACGATCGCCTCCGCGGTGTCCTGCCCGGTGAGCACCGACCTCGACAAGGCACCGATCGTCGAGGCCTCCGCACGCGCCCGCGCGGCCTCCTCCGACCGTCGTGCCGCCTGGTCGACGACCCCGGCGACGGACAGCGCCATCATCAGGAAGACCGCCAGCGCGAGGAGGTTGTGGTGGCTCTGCACGGTGAGCTCGAAGTAGGGCCGGGTGAAGAAGAAGTTCAACAGCCCGGCGCCGATGAGGGCGGCGACCGCCGATGCCCACCGACCGCCGATGAGCGCCACCGCCACGATCGCCCCGGTCATCAGCAGGCTGGCCACCGGGAGCTGGGCGTTGCGGTCGTCGGCGGGCACCAGGTAGAGGCCACCGAGGACGACGAGCGGCAGCAGGGCCGCGGCGGCCCATCCCACCAGCCGGCGTGAACGGCCCAGTGCCGATCGGGGCCGCCGCAGGCGTACGCCGGCCCCGGCGTGCTCGTGGGTCACCAGGTGGACGTCGATGCTGCCCGCCGCGGTGGCGATCCGGTCGCCGGTGCTGCCGGTGAACAGGCGGCGCACCCTGCCGTGCCGGGAGACGCCGACGATGATCATCGTGGCGTTGGCACCGACGGCGAAGTCGACGATCGCGGTGGCCGGGTCGTCGCCGATGACGGTGTGGAAGGTGCCGCCCAGCGACCGGGTGAGCGCCTGGATCTGCGGGAGGTCGTTGGTCGCCCGAGCCAGCCCGTCGGCTGAGACGACGTGCACCGCGACCAGCTCGGAGCCCTTGGCTCGTTGGCAGAGCCGAGCGCCGCGCCGCAGCAGCGTCTCCGACTCCGGGCCGCCGGTGACAGCGACCACGATGCGCTCCTTGGTGGGCCATGGATGCGAGATCTGGTGCTCGCGCCGGTAGTCGCCCAGGGCCTCGTCGACGCGGTCGGCCAACCACAGCAGCGCCAGCTCGCGCAGCGCGGTGAGGTTGCCGACCCGGAAGTAGGAGGTCAGCGAGGCGTCGATGTTCTCCGGCTTGTAGACGTTGCCGTGGGCCATCCTGCGTCGCAGCGCCTGCGGCGCCATGTCGACCAGGTGGATCATGTCGGCGGTACGGACCAGGTCGTCGGGCACGGTCTCGCGCTGGCGTACGCCGGTGATCCGCTCGACCTCGTCGTTGAGCGACTCCAGGTGCTGGATGTTGACGGTGGTGATCACGTCGATCCCGGCCGCCCGGATCTGCTCGACGTCCTGGGCGCGCTTGGTGTGGCTGCTGCCGGGCACGTTGGTGTGCGCGAGCTCGTCGATGCAGACGACCTTGGGATCGCGGGCGATCACCGCGTCGACGTCGAGCTCGGTGAACGTCGTTCCGCGGTAGTCGATCTCCCGGCGCGGAATCACCTCGAGCCCCTCGATCTGGCGCGCGGTGTTGCTGCGGTCGTGGGTCTCGACGAACCCGACGACCACGTCGGTGCCGCGCGCCTGGCGCCGCTGCGCCTCGCCGAGCATGGCGTACGTCTTGCCGACCCCGGGCGCGGCTCCGAGATAGACGGTCAGACGGCCCCGCTTGCGCGGGGACCGTCCCTCCGTTGACGTGGTCTGCACGTCCCTATTCAACCCTCTGTGCGCGCACGGCGATGTTGAGCTCGAGCACGTTGACCCGCGGCTCACCGAGGAAGCCGAACGTACGGCCGTCGGTGTGCTCGGCCACCAGCGCCGTCACCTCCCCCTCCGAGAGCCCGTTGGCTCGGGCCACCCGGGACACCTGGATGGCTGCGTAAGCCGGCGAGATGTCCGGGTCGATGCCGGATGCGGAGGTGGTGACGGCGTCGGCGGGAACCTGGTCGACCGAGACGCCTTCGCGCGTGGCGATCTCGCGCTGGCGCTCCCGGATCGCCTTGACCAGGTCCGGGTCCTCCGGGCCGAGGTTGGAGCCGTAGGTGGACAGCGTGTCCCAGCCGTCGCCGGCCGCGCTGGGACGGGGGTAGAAGAGCCCCTCGTCATCGTTGCGCTGCCCGATCAGGGCCGAGCCGACCGCCTCGGCGGGGTCGTTGGTGTGCTCGCCGCTCTCGGTGACCAGGGACCCGTGGGCGCGCCAGCCGAAGGCCGCCTGGGCGACGCCGGTGACCACCAGTGGATAGAGGAGACCGCACAGCAGGGTCGCGGCGACGAGCACGCGGAGCCCGGCGAGCGAGTGGCGTAGCAGTGCGAAGAGATCTGACATGTCCGGTTCCTCACAGTCCTGGGATGAGAGAGATGACGAGGTCGAGCAGCTTGATGCCGACGAACGGCACGATCAGGCCGCCGACCCCGTAGAGCAGCAGGTTGCGGCGCAGCAGCGCGGAGGCCGAGGACGGCCGGTAGCGGACGCCGCGCAGCGCCAGCGGGATCAGCGCGACGATGATCAGCGCGTTGAAGACGACCGCGGAGACGATGGCCGACTCAGGCGAGGACAGCCGCATGATGTTGAGGAAGTCCAGCGCCGGGAAGGCCGTGACGAACATCGCCGGCAGGATCGCGAAGTACTTCGCCACGTCGTTCGCCACCGAGAAGGTGGTCAGCGCGCCTCGGGTGATCAGCAACTGCTTGCCGATCTCGACCACGTCGATGAGCTTGGTCGGGTCGGAGTCGAGGTCGACCATGTTGCCGGCCTCCTTCGCCGCGGTCGTCCCGGTGTTCATGGCGACGCCGACGTCGGCCTGGGCGAGCGCTGGCGCGTCGTTGGTGCCGTCGCCACACATCGCGACCATCCGTCCGCCGAGCTGCTCGCGCCGGATGAGCGCCAGCTTGTCCTCCGGGGTCGCCTCGGCGAGCACGTCGTCGACGCCCGCCTCCTTGGCGATGGCCGCCGCGGTCGCCGCGTTGTCGCCGGTGATCATCACGGTCTTGATGCCCATCGCGCGCAGCTCGTCGAACCGCTCGCGGATGCCGTCCTTGACGACGTCCTTGAGGTGTACGACCCCCAGCACCCGTGCCGGGTCGCCGTGGCGCTTCTCGGCGACCACGAGCGGCGTGCCGCCGCCCGCGGCGATCTCCGAGACGATCTCCGCCGTCTCCGGGGGCACCTGACCACCGTGCTCGCGAACCCAGGCCGCCACCGCGGAGGAGGCGCCCTTGCGTACGCTCAGGCCAGGGCTGTCCAGGCCGGACATCCGCGTCGTGGCCGAGAACTCCACCATCGTGGCCTCCGCCGGTCCGCCCATGGAACGTCCGACGAGCGTGAGGATGCTGCGGCCCTCCGGGGTCTGGTCGGAGAGGCTGGCCAGGACCGCGGCGTTCTCGGCGCCGGTCAGCGTGACCCCGGTGACCGGGATGATCTCGTGCGCCTGCCGGTTGCCGTACGTGATCGTGCCGGTCTTGTCGAGCAGGAGCACGTCCACGTCGCCGGCCGCCTCGACGGCCCGACCCGACATGGCCAGGACGTTGCGGCGTACGAGCCGGTCCATGCCGGCGATGCCGATCGCGCTCAGCAGGGCGCCGATCGTGGTCGGGATCAGGCAGACCAGCAGAGCGGTCAGGACCAGCCAGGACTGGTGGGCGCCGGAGTAGCCGGCGAGGTAGTAGAGGCTCCAGCAGACGACCACGAAGATGACGGTCAGGCTGGTCAGGAGCACGTTGAGAGCGATCTCGTTCGGCGTGCGCTGCCGCTCCGAGCCCTCGACCAGGGCGATCATCCGGTCGACGAAGGAGTGACCCGGGTCGGAGGTGATCCGGACGACGATCCGGTCCGAGAGGACCAGCGTGCCGCCGGTGACCGCCGACCGGTCGCCGCCGGACTCGCGGATCACCGGCGCCGACTCGCCGGTCACGGCCGACTCGTCGACGCTGGCGACACCCTCGATGACGTCGCCGTCACCTGGGATCCGCTCGCCCGCCTCCACCACGACGACGTCGCCGGCGCGCAGGTCGGTGGAGACGACGAGCTCCTCGGTGCCGCCCGTTCCGCCGCGCAGACGCCGGGCGGTGGTCTCGGTCTGGAGCGCGCGGAGCGAGGCGGCCTGCGCCTTGCCGCGGCCCTCGGCGACCGACTCGGCCAAGGCGCCGAAGACGACGGTGAGCCACAGCCACACGGTGACCAGCCAGCCCATCACCGACGGGTCGAGGATGGACATGACGGTCGTGGCGGCCGCACCGATCTCGACCACGAGCATGACCGGGGTCGCCACCAGCCTGCGAGGATCGAGCTTGCGCAGCGCGCCCGGCACTGCCTCGGCGATCTGCCTGGTCGTGAGCACCGACGGCGCGGCCTCGACACGGGTGTGGTGCTGGACGTGTTCTTCAGGGGTACGTACCGGGGTCTGGGTCATGACAGCGACTCCACGATCGGGCCCAGCATCAGCGCCGGGACGAAGGTCAGGCCGACCACGACCAGCGCGACGCCGGTCAGCAGGCCGATGAAGAGCGGACGGTGGGTGGGCAGGGTGCCGGCGTTGTCCGGCAGCCGCCCGGCCGAGGCGAACCGGCCCGCCAGGGCGAGCACGAAGACCATCGGCACGAACCGGCCCAGGAGCATCAGCAACCCGAGCAGCGTGTTCCAGAACGGGGTGCCCGAGGTGATCCCGGCGAAGGCCGAGCCGTTGTTGTTGGACGCGCTGGTGACGGCGTACAGCGCCTCGGAGAGGCCGTGCGGGCCGTCGGTCGAGAGCCCGGCCAGCCCCGCGGGAGCGGTCAGCGCGATCGCCGCGCCGACCAGCACCAGGATCGGCGTGGTCAGGATGTAGACCGCGACCAGCACCATCTCGTCGCGACTGATCTTCTTGCCGAGGTATTCAGGCGTACGTCCCACCATCAGGCCGCACAGGAAGACCGTGACCACGGCGAGCATGAGCATGCCGTAGAGGCCGGAACCGACGCCGCCCGGTGCGATCTCGCCGAGCAACATCCCGAACAACGCGACGCCACCGCCGGGAGCGGTCAGACTCTCGTGCATGCCGTTGACGGCACCGGTCGAGGTGCCCGTGGTGGCCGCGGCGAAGAGCGCGGTGGCGGCCTCGCCGAAGCGGGTCTCCTTGCCCTCCATCGCGGCTCCGGCGAGCTGCGGAGCGGTGCCGGGTCCGGCCATCTCCGCCCAGGTCAGCAGGGTCACGCCGACGGTGAGCAGGACCGCCATCGTCGCCAGGACCGCGCCACCCTGGCGTCGGTCCTTCACGATCAAGCCGAAGGCCCAGGCCATCGAGAACGGCAGCACGAGGATCGCCCAGATCTCGAGCAGATTGGTGAAGGGGTTGGGGTTCTCGAAGGGGTGGGCGGAGTTGACGTTGTAGAACCCGCCGCCGTTGGTTCCCAGCTCCTTGATGGCCTCCTGGCTGGCGACCGGGCCACCGGTCAGGGACTGGCCACCACCGGTCAGCGTGGTCATCTCGTGCACGGGGTGCAGGTTCTGCACCGCACCGGCAGCGACCAGCACGATCGCCACGACGAACGCGACCGGAAGGAGCACCCGCAGCGTCGTACGCACCAGGTCGACCCAGAAGTTGCCGATCCGTCCCTGGCGTCGTGTGCGGGCCAGCCCGCGCGCGAAGGCCGCGGCGACGGAGAGCCCGACGGCGGCCGAGACGAAGTTCTGCACCGCCAGCCCGGCCATCTGGAGGAGGTGGCCGGCGGCCGCCTCGCCGGAGTACCACTGCCAGTTCGTGTTGGTCACGAACGAGACGGCGGTGTTCCAGGCTCCGTCGCTGGGCAGAGGGTCGAAGCCGCCGTCGAGCGGCAGCAGGCTCTGTAGGCGCCCGAAGGCGAAGAGGAGCAGGATTCCGGCCAGGGAGAAGCCGAGAACCGACATCGCGTAGGCACGCCAGTGCTGGTCTGCCTCGGGGTCGACCTTGAGGACCCGGTAGGCCACCGATTCGGCACCTAGGTGGCGGCGACTGGTGTAGACGTGAGCGAGGTAGCGGCCCAGGAGCGGCACGCTGAGCGCCAGCGCCGCGACCAGGGTCAGGATCTGCAGCACGGCTGCGAGCGTGGCGCTCATCGCGCGGCTCCGGAGACCCTGTCGTCGTGGGGGACATTCACGTCCGCGGCCGTCTCGGCCGCGCCCAGCCGACGGTCGATCAGACCGACCAGCAGGGCGAGCCCGGCGAAGCACACGAGCGTGAGGAGGATGTAGATGAGGTCTGACACGCCTCCATTCCAGACCCGCGATCGGCCGGTTTCGCGGGCCTTGACGGTTTCCTGACGGCGACGCGTACGACGCCGGGCGACCTTGACGCTTTCCTGATGTCTCGGAAACTTCTCGCGTCGCGCCCGCACCACATAACCTGTCCTGGTGCGGAAGTGGCTCCGCACGAACGAGGCATCCGGGCTGCAGCCCCGCGAGCGAGGACGAGAGGAGGTGGCCGGCATGGACGGTCAACCTCCGAGTACCACCTCGCCCTGACCGGTCCGGCCACCTGGAATGCGTGCCCGGGCCGGCGCGACGCGTCTGCGCGTCGCCGTCCCGCCCGCTCGCTCGCAGCATCCAGGAGGCCACCCATGTCCGAGCGCCCGTTCAAGTCCCTGCGCGCACTCACCAGGCAGCGCCGTTCCGACCCTCCGAAGGTTCCGCCGACGACCTCATCGCACGGCGGAGGCGGTCGGTCCTCGATGCCGACGCCGGTGACTCGCGGCAGCATGATCGACAGCGCCGTCTACGTCGGCGGCGACCGGGTCGACTCGCCCTCGACGCTGGCCGACACGTACCGCTCTCTCCACGAGCACGACGACGCGATGGCCTGGATCGGCCTCTACCAGCCCAACCAGCACGAGCTGGCCTCGCTGGCCGAGGAGTTCGGCCTGCACGAGCTCGCCGTCGAGGACGCCATCCTGGCTCACCAGCGGCCGAAGATCGAGCGCTACGACGACACGCTGTTCGTGGTGCTGCGGGCGGCCTGGTACGTCGACGAGACCGAGAACATCGACTTCGGCGAGCTGCACCTCTTCATCGGCCCCGACTTCGTGCTCACCGTGCGTCACGGCGCCCAGCCCGACCTCTCCCCCGTCCGCCGCCGGATGGAGAGCAACCCCGACCTGCTCCGCCTCGGCCCGGAGGCGGTGCTGTACGCCATCCTCGACCGTGTCGTCGACGGCTACGCCCCGGTCGTGGCCGGTCTCGCCAACGACATCGACGAGATCGAGACCGAGATGTTCCGCGGCGACACCCAGGTGTCCCGCCGCATCTACGAGCTCTCCCGCGAAGTGGTCGAGTTCCAGCGGGCGACCCGTCCCCTGCTGGGCGTCGTACGCTCCCTGGCCGCCGGCTTCTCCAAGTACCGCACCGACGAGGAGCTCCAGCGCTACCTGCGCGACGTCGAGGACCACGTGATCGGCACCGTCGAGCAGATCGACGAGTTCCGCAACCTGCTGCGCGACATCCTCACCGTCAACGCCACCCTCGTCGCCCAGCAGCAGAACGAGGAGATGAAGGCGCTCAGCGAGCTCAGCGTGCAGCAGAACGACGAGGTCAAGAAGATCTCCGGCTGGGCGGCGATCCTGTTCGCCCCGACCCTGGTCGGCACGGTCTACGGGATGAACTTCGACTTCATGCCCGAGCTGCAGTGGCGCTACGGCTACTTCATGGCCCTCGGCCTGATGCTGACCGTCAACGTCGTCCTCTATATCCTCTTCCGCCGCCGCAACTGGATCTGACGCGAGCGCAGGCTGCTGGCGGCGCGGTTCAGGAAACGCTGACAAAGGTCCCGTTCCTCGACAACGGACGCAAGCACTGGGAGGCTACTGGCCTCAAGCACAGCATTCTGCGGACCAGAGCCATCTCGGAGGGCGCATGCAGGCAATTCAGCGGGCTATCGTCGGAGTCGCACTGGCGCTCGTCGCAGTCGTCGCGATGGCGCTGCTCATCGGGGACCGTTGGTCGACAGGACCGGACCCGTCGAGCCAGGCCTCGACGCAGGCGACCGGCCCGAAGAGTCCGCTGGTCGACGCTCCGGACGGTCCGCCGGAGCCGATCGCCGCCGCCGAGGACACCTCGGTCGGCACGCTCCCGCCACCCGCAGACGCCTCACGGCCCACCCAGCAGATCTCGCGCGACCTGCTCGCACCCTCCACCTCCGGACAGAGCGGCCCGGACACCCGGGCTCCGAGCGACGGCAAGACGCTGAACGCACGGAAGTCACCTGCCGAGAAGCCCGCCGGGCCCTCCGACCCGACCCTCCCCGACGATGGCTTCACGGCGAGCCAGGACGGCTGGGAGTGGGACGGTTGGCTCGACTGGGGCGACACCGACGAGCGGGGCGACGACGACTGCCGGCGCGACGGGGACGGCGACGGCAACGGCGACGACCGCGATCGTTACGACCGCCGTCAGGACTGCGCCGACCGCGACCGGCGGGACTGACCTCTTCTAGAGCACGCTCTCGATCGCCGCACGCACCTCCGGGGTCGGCTCGACGGCCTTCCCGGACTCCAGGTCGTAGAAGACCAGCGTGACCTGCCCGCGGGCGAGCCTCAGGTCGCCGTCGGCGATCTCGGACTCGATCGTCATCGACTTGGTGCCCAGCCGGGAGACGTGGCTCCACACGTCGTAGGGCTCCGAGCGCGCGAGGATCGGCGCGTGGTAGGAGACGTCGGTCTGGGCGACGACGACGGCCGGCCAGGTGTCGAGGCCGCGGTGCGACCTGAGCCGCTGCATCAGCGCCACCCGGGACTCCTGGAAGTACTCGAAGTACTTCACGTTGTTGACATGCCCGTAGGCGTCGACGTCGGAGAAGCGGACGTAGAGCGGGAAGCGCCCGTTCTCGAGCCTCTTCGGCTCCCCCAGGGCGAGCGGCTTCGACGGTGTCTTCTCCAGGTAGGGCTCGAGGTTGGCCTTCTCCTCCGGCTTGAGCCGGCGGGGGGACTCGGTGGCGAAGACGTACGGCGCCAGGACCGTGCTGGCCCGCAGGTAGACCGTGCGGGTGCCGTCGGGGTCGGTGCGGAAGATCTCGTAGGCCATCGTGAAGCTCGCCGCCCGGATGTCGGTCACCCACGACTCGACGTAGACCGGTGTGAAGTCGAACAGCAGGGGCGCGACGTACGTGACCTGGTGGCTGGCCACGACGACACCCTCCGCCAGACCCTGGGTCTGCGGGCTCCGCGCGTGCGTGCGCAGCATGTCCACGCGCGCCTCTTGGAGGTAGTCGACGTAGACGACGTTGTTGACGTGGCCGAGCATGTCGAGGTCGGCCCATCGCATGGGACATTCGTAGAGGTGGCGCACGCGGCCGATCCTTCCAGACGATCTTGGGCACTGGGCCTGGTCACCACGGAGCGGTCAGGCGAGTATGGTGTCGACCACAGTCCTTACTACTCATCAGTAACCGGGAGTCTTCATGCCTGAGGCAGTCATCGTCGCCGCCGCCCGCACTCCGATCGGGCGAGCCAACAAGGGATCTCTGAAGGACTTCCGTCCCGACGACCTCGCGGCGCTCATCACCAAGGAAGCCGTCGGGAAGGTCGAGGGCCTCGACCCCAACGACATCGACGACCTGCTGCTGGGCTGTGGTCTGCCGGGCGGCGAGTCCGGCAACAACATGGGCCGCGTCGTCTCCGTGCTCAACGGCTGGGACAAGGTGCCCGGCGCGACCATCACCCGCTACTGCTCGTCCTCGGTGCAGACCTCGCGGATGGCGCTGCACGCGATCAAGGCCGGCGAGGCCGACATCATCGTCTCGGCGGGTGTCGAGACCGTGTCCCGCTTCGTCAAGGGCACCTCCGACCACCTGCCCGACACCGTCAACCACCTCTTCGACGACGCTCAGTCGCGGACCGCCGCGACCGCTGCCTCCAACGAGAAGTGGCACGACCCGCGCGAGGACGGCCTGCTGCCCGACGTCTACATCGCGATGGGTCAGACCGCGGAGAACCTCGCCACCTCGCGCGGCATCTCCCGCCAAGAGATGGACGAGTTCGGCGTACGCTCGCAGAACCTCGCCGAGAAGGCCATCGCCGACGGCTTCTGGGCCCGCGAGATCACCCCGGTCACCACCCCCGACGGCACCGTCGTCTCGGCCGACGACGGCCCCCGTGCGGGCGTGACCCTGGAGTCGATCTCCGGCCTCAAGCCGGTCTTCCGCGAGGACGGCACCGTCACCGCCGGCAACTGCTGCGCCCTCAACGACGGCGCCGCCGCGGTCGTGGTCATGTCCGACACCAAGGCCGCCGAGCTCGGTGTCACCCCGCTCGCGCGGATCGTGTCCACCGGCGTCTCCGGCCTCTCCCCCGAGATCATGGGCCTCGGCCCGGTCGAGGCGACCCGCAACGCGCTGAAGTACGCCGGCATGTCGATCGGCGACATCGACCTGGTCGAGATCAACGAGGCCTTCGCGGCCCAGGTGATCCCGTCCTACCAGGACCTCGGCATCGACATCGACCGCCTCAACATCAACGGTGGCGCCATCGCCGTCGGTCACCCCTTCGGCATGACCGGCGCGCGCCTGCAGAACACCATGCTCAACAGCCTCGACTGGCACGACAAGACCACCGGTCTCATCACCATGTGCGTCGGCGGCGGCCAGGGCATGGCGATGATCCTCGAGCGCATCTGACACCCCGCCGACTCGGCGCGTCTGCCCCAGGCAGGCGCGCCAAGTCGGCGCGTCTGTCCCACTTGCGCGCGCCGAACCGGCGCGTCAGCGCATCTCGATGCCGGGGCGGTCGCTGATCAGGTTGTCCGAGACCGCATTCATCACGCGCCCCAGAGCGGCGAAGTCCTCCGGGCTGACCAGATCGACGAGGTAGTCGCGTACGCCGGCGACGTGGACGGGGGCGGCTTCCCGCAGCAGCGCGAAGCCACGATCGCTCAGTGTGGCGACGACGCCGCGACCGTCCTCGGCCGAGTTGCGGCGCTCGACGAGCCCGGAGCGCTCCATCCGGGTGATCGTGTGGGTGACGCGCGAGCGGGAGTGAGCCAGGGAGTCGGCGAGCTGGGCCATCCGCATGGCACCGTCGTTCTCCGAGAGGCGTACGAGGATCTCGTACTCCGGCAGCGAGATGTCGAACTGGGCGCGTAGATCGGCGTCGAGGCGGTCATCGAGCAGGGTCATCCCCATCATCAGCGCACGCCACGAGCGCTGCTGCTCTTCGTCCAGCCACCGAGTCTCATCACCCACGGGGCATTACGTTAGACCTGTCTCCGGGCTGTTCCGTGCACTGGCACGCATTTAGCGGCCACCAAGTCGGGACCAACGGCAGAAATATCACGGGACCTTAGCCCGGGATCGCCCGCCTCAGGAGCGCAAGAAACAATTCGCCACCGCTTCAGGTAAAGGCGAAGATTGTGCGGTGTCGACTCCCCCAGCCCTCGGACTCCGTGACTTCCTAGCCGCCCTTCCAGGCGAAGGCCGCTGGCTCCTGGCGACGGTCGCGATCCAGCTCCTCGGTCGCGGCATGACACTGCCGTTCACGATCATCTACCTGCATGAGGTACGCGGCTTCGACCTCGGCCTCGCCGGCACCCTGATGGGTCTGATCGCCATCGTCGGCTTCGTGGTCACCGGTCCGGCCGGCTCGCTGATCGACAGGTACGGAGCCCGTCCGGTGATCCTCGGCGGACTGGTCTGCGCGATCGCCGGCGACGTCATGCTCGCCTTCGCCGACACCCCGGTCCTCGCTGGTGCCGCACTGTGCCTGCTGGGGGTTCAGGCCGGGGTGTCCTGGCCGGCCGCCAACGCGCTGGTCGCCACGGTGGTCGAGGGCGAGCTCCGGCAGCGCTACTACGGCGTGAACTTCGCCCTGATCAACCTCGGCATCGGCGTCGGCGGCGTCATCGGCGGTCTCTTCATCGACGTCACCCAGCCCGAGACGTTCACCTATGCCTTCCTGGGCAACGCCGCCACCTTCACGATCCCGGCGCTCGTCCTCCTCGGCCCGCTGCGTCACCTCCACGGTCGGGCCGCGCGGCCGGCTGCCGACGAGCCCCATGCCACCGCCTCGTACGCCACGATCCTGCGTCGCCCCGAGGTCATCTGGCTCGTGGTGATCGGCGTGCTGCTCTCGACCCTCGGCTACGGCCAGATCGAGAGCGGCTTCCCCGCCTACTCCCGTCAGATCTCCGAGGTCTCGACGCGGGTGGTCGGGTTCGCCTTCGTGGTGAACTGTGCGGTGATCGTGCTCGCTCAGTTCTGGGTGATGAACCGGGTCAGCGGCCGGCGGCGCACCCGGGTCCTCATCGCCACCGCGGTGATCTGGGGCTTCGCCTGGATGGTGTTCGGGGCGACCGGCCTGGTGCCGGGCTCCGTGGCGGCCATCGTCGGCGTGGTCGCCTTCCAGGGGCTGTTCTTCGCGCTCGGCGAGACGCTGATGCAGTCGGCCTTCCCGGCGCTGACCAACGAGATGGCGCCAGACCACCTGCGCGGGCGCTACAACGCGATCAACTCGGCCTCGTTCCAGACCGGGGCGATCGTCGGCCCGATCCTGGCCGGGTTCCTGCTCGAGCACGGCCAGTCGACGATGTTCATCGCGCTGATGGTGGTCGGCTGTGTCGGCATCGTCGCCGGTTCGCTGCGGCTCGAGCGCCGCATCACCCCGGCCGTGAACGGCGTACGTCCCGCGCTGATCGCCGAGTCGGCTCGAATTGACGAGGACGCCGGCCGAGTTGGCTCGTCATGACGAGCCGACTCGGCGCGGGGT
>NZ_JBHVKN010000105.1:0-17275 GCF_042798075.1 Nocardioides sp. NPDC057772 | reverse complement strand
GCGTTGACCGGCGCCAGGGCGAGGCCGAAGCCGAGGCCGCCGGCGACGAGCACGACCGTCGCCGCGATCGAGCGCAGCGCGTCGGCGTCCCAGCGAGCCATGAACACGAACGCCACCGCCGCCAGCAGCATCCCGGCACCCGCGATCATCCCTGCGGGCAACCGTCGGGTCAGGAAACCGCCCAGGACGGCACCCACCGGAAGCGCGACCAGGAACTCCAGCAGCACCAGCGCCGCCTTCAGCTGGCTGTCGCCGTAGATCGTGGTGCGGGCGAAGAGCGGCACGTCGATCAGCGCGGCCACCAGCGCCGCGCCGACGAAGAACGAGACCAGCACCGAGCCCCACGCCGGCATCCGGGCGAAGGCGCCGCGCGGCACGATCGGGTCCTGCGCCCGGCGCAGGTGGAAGATGAGACCGAGCAGCGCCAGCCCTCCGGCGACGAGATACCAGACCCCCTGCTCGGAGAAGACCGCCACCTCGGGGTCGGCGGTCGCGAAGGCCAGGATCACCCCGGCCAGGGCGATCGAGAGCAGCAGCGCCCCGAGAAGGTCGACCTCGGCGGTGATCCGGGAGAGCACGCTGCGTACGCCGGGCCGAAGGCCCCACTTCAGCACGAAGCCGAGGGTGGCGATGATCGTGATCAGGCCCAGCGGGGTCAGCCAGCGCGTCGACCCGGCCGCGGGCACGTAGAGCGCTCCCCAGGTCAGGTCCTGGACGAGGGCGGCGGGCTCGATGGCCACGAGCACGAACGCGATGCCGGCGACGACCAACAGCAGCAGTGCGACCATGTCCGGACGGGTGGATCGGGCGAGTGCCGGGTCGGAGCGGCCGAGCCGCCGGATCGCCACCGCCAGCACGACACCGACGACGACGTTGAGCAGGAAGATCGCGCGCCAGTCGGCGATCGCGAGCACACCCGCCCCGATGAGCGGGCCGAGCACGGAGCCGAGCTCCTGGACCGCCGAGACGAGCCCGAGCGGGACTCCGCGCCGTTCGGCCGGGTAGAGCGCAGCCACCAGGGCGAGGGTCGCCGGCACCAGCGCGCCGCCGCCCAGCCCCTGGAAGAACCGGCCGACCACCATCGCCGCGAGGTCCCACGACAGTGCGGTCAGGAACGAGCCGAAGGCGAAGACCACCAGCCCGCCGACGAGCACCGGCAGGTGCCCCAGGAGGTCGGCGAGCCGCCCGATGAGCGGAAGCACCGCCACGTAGCCCAGCAGGAAGCCCGAGATCAGCGGGGCGGCCCGCTGGAGCTCCTCGATCGAGAGCCCAACGCCCGCCATCATGTCCGGCAGCGCCAGCACGACGACGTAGGTGTCCGCAGCGGCGAACGCCACCGCGATGGCAGCGAGCCAGAGGACCGCCCTCACGGCTTGGCGATCTCCTTCTCGACGCCGTACTCCGTCACGTCGATCGTGTAGGAGTAGGCCGCCTCGCCCTCACCGCTGAAGTGGCCCTCGATGGTGGCCTCGGTGAGCTCGTCGGAGTCGTTGATGATGTAGGTGACGTCGAAGTCGCCGCTCGCGCCGGCGAGGATCTTCTGCACCGCCGCGTCCGGAAGCGTGCCGGTGTAGGTCGAGAGGATCTCGTCGTTGTCGGCGCCACCGCGCACCGACTTACCGATCTTCACGTCCTCGGTCGCCGCGAGCAGCGAGGAGATGCCGGTCTCAGGCGCGATCAGCGCGGCCGGGTCCGGCACACCGTAATCGGCCGGGTCGACCTCCTGGAACGCGGTCGTGAACGGCAGCTTCGCGTAGACGACTCCGCCGACCGAGACCACCTCGACCTGCGCCTCGGCGCCCATCACCGGCACCGTCAGCGTGCCCTGGAACGCAGGCTCGCGGGTCAGCGTCCCGGTCGCGGCCTTCAGCGTGGTGATGCCCTCGGGCAGATCGTCGGAGGCGATCGAGAAGTTGATCCCGCTCGTCTCGTCGAGGTGGCTCTTGGCCGCCTCGAGCACCTGCTTCGGCGTACGTCCCTTGGCCGGGTCGTCCTCTCCGCAGGAGGTCATCACGAGAAGCGCGGCCAGCAGAGCGACGAGGGCGAATGCGAGGCGGGGCAGGCTCAGGGGCATGCGGGTCAGAATGCCACGTCTGGCAACTTTCACGCTGTCCAGGTGGCCTCATCGGTGGTGCTGACCGGTCGCGGGGTCTCCAGGCAGCGTCGGATCGTCGTGACGATGCTGCCGGCGGTGAAGAGCTCGTCGTCGGGCGAGTCGCCCACGCGTACCTCCTGGATCCGGTCGACGAGCGCGGACAGAGCGTCCTGTGCGTCCGCCTTGACGCCCGGGTCCGCGGTGCGCCCGTCTCCGGACTGGACCAGGTCCGCGAGAGCGAGCAGCGTTCGCGCCGTGTGCGGCCGCAGCTCCGAGCCGAGCCCGACGTGATCGTTCTCCGCCCGCTCCTCCTCTTCGAGTAGCTGGGTGAGCTCCTCGACCAGGAGGCACACCCTCTCCAGACTGGCCGCCTGCTCGAGCTGTCGGTCCAGGCGGTGTCGGTAGGGCTCTCGACGCCTGTTGGCGCGGGCCGCTTCGACGACGAGCTGTCGCGCCGCTCGCATGTTCTCCACTGCTGGCGCAAGCTGTGCCCGATGTTCGCTCCATTCGTTCTCGGTCGGGGGCCTGCCCCCGTGCAGCGCCTGCGCCAGCCGCCGGAGCTGGACGAGCACCTCTGCACGTACGTCGGTGATCGCCCGCTCCATCGGCGCGAGCGGCAGCTGCGGGAAGAGCACCGTCATCAGGACTCCGATCGCGGCCCCGATCAGGGTGAGTCCGCCGAAGGCGCTCACGAACGCCACCGGATCCTCGGTGCCGATGATCAGGACGAACAGGGCTGCCGTGGGGACCCAGTGGCCGGTGTCGTCGAGCCAGCTCCAGGTCCCCGCGATCGTTCCCGCCGCGATCACCAGGGCCACGGTCGCGGGACTGGGAGAGAGCACCGCCCCGACCGCCAGGGCGATCGCCGAGCCCAGCCAGATGCTGACGATGCTCTGGATCGACTTGCGCACCGAGCCCATCACCGTCGACGACATCGCCACCACGGCGCCCAGCGGCGCGTAGTAGGGGAACTCGCCCGCCGGCCCCGGGAAGACGGCGCCGATCCAGAACGCGATGGCGCCCGCCGCGCCCGTCGTCAGGGTCGGCCCCCACGGGAGTCGGCGGACCCGTGTGGCCAGCGTCGACCGGGACGTCACCGCGGGTGTGACGGCATCGGTCATGACATGCTCCTCCGTGGTGACGGGTCGGCCTCGTACGGTCGACCGACCCGGTACCCGGAGAACGCCGATTCCCAACCTCCGCGGCACTGAGGGTGTCTGCACACCGAGTTGTCTCGGTGTGCAGACGACGCGCCTACCCGGCAGAAACCGGGAACGTGTGGGCGACCGGCCCGGCCACAGCGTCGATGGGCTGCTCCAGCGGCACCCCGGAGCCGTCGCGGCGTGGGTCGATCTCGGGCAGGTCGATGGGCGCCCCGGAGGCCGCCGCGGCGATCGGGGAAGCGGCACCGACCCAGGCGAAGACGAGAGTGTCCTCGCCCTTGAGATACCGGTGGGCGCGTACGCCGCCGGTGGCCCGGCCCTTGGCCGGGAACTCGCTGAACGGGGTGGTCTTCACGCTGCCCGTCTCGGTGCCCGGCAGCGCCGAGGACGAGCCGGCCACGGTGACGACCGCAGCACCCTCGGGGGCGTCGGGGGAGACGACCCCGAAGAAGACGACCTTGGAACCGTGGGCCATCCGGACGCCGGCCATACCGCCCGCGCTGCGGCCCTGCGGCCGCACGTTCTCCGCCGGGAAGTGGAGCAGCTGGGCGTCGGAGGTGACGAAGACCAGCGACTCGGTGCCGGTGCGCAGCTGCGCCGCGCCGACCACCTCGTCGCCGTCGGCGAGCTTGATGACCTCCCACTCGTCCTTGTTGAGCAGTACCTCGGGGTTGACCCGCTTGACGACACCGAGCTTGGTGCCGAGCGCGATGCCCGGCCCGTCGGTGGCGAGCGTGGTGAGCGCCAGCGCGCGCTCGTCGGACTCCAGCGAGAGCAGCGCCGACAGCGGCAGGCCGCCGGACAGGTTCGGGTCGCCGTGGGTCGGCGGCATCGCCGGTAGGTCGAGCACCCCGAGACGTACGAGACGGCCGCGGGAGGTGAGCACGCCGATCTGGCCGCGCGCGGTCGCCGGGACCACCGAGACGATCACGTCGTGGTTGGCGCGCGCCGAGCCGGTGGTGAAGGGCTCGGCGTCGGAGGAGCGGGCCAGCAGCCCGGTCGAGGAGAGCATCGCGAAGCACGGGTCGTCGGCGACCTCGAGGCTCATCGACTCCAGCGCCGGGGTGCCGGCGGAGGCCAGCAGGACCGTGCGCCGCGGAGTGCCGAACGTCTTGGCCACCTCGCCCAGCTCGTCGGAGACGACCTTCCGGAGCATCTCGTCGTCGCCGAGGATCGAGTCGAGATACTCGATGGTGGCCTGGAGCTCGTCGCGCTCCTTCTCCAGCTCGATCTTGGAGAACTTCGTCAGCCGGCGCAGCGCCATGTCGAGGATGTACTCCGCCTGGGCCTGGCTGAGGTCGAAGACGCTCATCAGCCGCTCCTTGGCCTCGCCGGCGTTCTCCGAGGAGCGGATCAGCTGGATGACCTCGTCGATGTCGAGGATCGCGATCAGGAGCCCGTCGACCAGGTGCAGCCGGTCGGCGGCCTTGTCGCGGCGGAACTGCGAGCGGCGGCGGACGACGTCGTAGCGGTGGCCCAGGAAGACCTCGAGCAGCTCCTTGAGGCCGAGGGTGCGCGGCTGGCCGTCGACGAGCGCGACGTTGTTGATGCCGAAGGAGTCCTCCAGCGGGGTCATCTTGTAGAGCTGCTCGAGGACTGCCTCGGGTACGAAGCCGTTCTTGACCTCGATCACCAGGCGGGTGCCGTGGGCGCGGTCGGTGAGGTCCTTGAGATCGGCGATGCCCTGGATCTTCTTGGACTGCACCAGCGTCTTGACCCGCTCGACGATCTTCTCGGTGCCGATGTTGAACGGCAGCTCGGTGATCACGATGCCCTTGCGGCGTCCGAAGGTCTCGATCCGGGTGGTGGCGCGGATCTTGAAGGAACCCCGGCCGGTCTCGTACGCATCCCGGATCCCGTCCAGGCCGACGATGGTGCCGCCGGTGGGGAGGTCGGGGCCGGGGACGAACTTCATCAGCGTGTCGAGCTCGGCGCCCGGGTGCTTGATCAGGTGGCGCGCGGCGGCGATCACCTCGACCAGGTTGTGCGGGGCCATGTTGGTCGCCATACCGACCGCGATGCCGGTGGCGCCGTTGACCAGCAGGTTGGGGATCGCGGCGGGGAGCACGCTCGGCTCCATCTCCCGCGAGTCGTAGTTGGGCCGGAAGTCGACCGTGTCTTCCTTGATGTCGTCGGTCATCGCCAGCGCCGCCGGGCCCATCCGGGCCTCGGTGTAACGCATCGCCGCGGCCGGGTCGTCGCCGCCAGGGGAGCCGAAGTTGCCGTGACCGTCGATCATCGGCAGGCGCATCGCCCACGGCTGCGCCATCCGGACCAGGGCGTCGTAGATCGCGCCGTCACCGTGGGGGTGCAGCTTGCCCATCACCTCACCGACGATGCGGGCACACTTCACGTGGCCGCGGTCGGGACGTACGCCCATGTCGTTCATCGTGAACAGGATCCGGCGCTGCACGGGCTTGAGGCCGTCGCGGGCGTCGGGCAGCGCCCGGGAGTAGATGACGGAGTAGGAGTACTCCAGGAATGAGGACCGCATCTCGTCCCCGATGTCGGTGTCGAGGATGTGCTCCTCGAAGTCGTCGGGGACTTCCTGCTTGGTCTTGCCGCGTGCCATAAGGGGCATTGTCTCGAATCCCTGTGCGAGTCCGCCATCGGGGCTCGCCGTAGGCGCGTGGTTGTCGAAATCGCTTCCACATCGGATTCGTCGGGGTTAGCGTCCGGCCGTGAGCATCGCCCAGACGCCCGAGCCGCCCTACACGGCCGTCATCTTCACCTCACTGCGTACGCCGACGGGAGAGGGCTACGCCGAGACCGCCGCCCGGATGGAGGAGCTCGCCGCCGAGCAGCCGGGATTCCTGGGGATCGAGTCGGCCCGCGACGGGATCGGCATCACCGTCTCGTACTGGACCGACGACGAGGCCGCCCGGTCATGGAAGACCGTCGCTGAGCACCGTCGTGCCCAGCAGACCGGTCGCAGCCTGTGGTACGAGGACTACCAGGTGCGGGTCGCCACCGTGACTCGCGCTTACGGCATGGTTGGCCGTTAGCGGAGGGGGTCCGTTCGCAGTCCTTGGGCGCGTACGCTGGACGGATCAGGACATCACCCGCTGACGCACATGGAGGTGCTGACGATGGCTGTCACCCAGATCGAGCTCGAGAACGAGCTGCTTGCGGAGGTCCAGCGGATCTCCGGCGCGACCACGCCCCAGGAGGCGGTCGAGTTCGCCGTGCGCGAGCTCGTCATCCGCAACCACGAGGGAGACGCCCCCAAGCACGCCCAGAAGCTGGCGCGGAACTGGGACTACGACGGCTGGCGGGTGCTCAACGAGCGCGACCGCGCCAACGTCGTACGTCACTGACGGCGGCTGCTGCGCGCGAGAGGCTGGCGTCTCCCGCTAGATTTCTCTCGTGACCGCGCAGCAGACCCCGCCGTACCCCTCCCACTGGGAGGCGGACGTCCTGCTGCGCGACGGACGGACGGCCCACATCCGGCCGATCAGGTCGGCGGACAAGGACCTGCTGGTCGACTTCTACGACCACCGGGTCAGCGACGAGTCGAAGTACTACCGCTTCTTCTCGCCGATGCCGCACCTCTCGGCCCGGGACGTCGCGCGCTTCACCGAGGTCGATCACAAGGACCGGGTCGCCTTCATCCTCACGCTGCGCGGTCGGATGATCGCCGTCGGTCGCTACGACGTGGTCAAGCCCGGCGAGGCCGAGGTCGCCTTCCTCGTCGAGGACGACTACCAGGGCCGCGGCATCGCGCAGATCCTGCTCGAGCACCTCGCCCAGGCCGGTCGCGAACGTGGGGTCACCAAGTTCACCGCCGACGTGCTCCCCGACAACGCGCGGATGATCCAGACCTTCCGCGACGCCGGCTACAAGGTGGCCAGCGTCTACGAGGACGGGGTCATCTCGCTGCAGTTCTCGATCGACGTCACCGACACCGCCGTCGGCCGCCTCGCCCTGCGCGAGCACGAGGCCGAGGCCGCCTCGATCCACCGCTTCTTCAACCCGCGCTCGGTCGCGGTCATCGGCGCCAGCCGGCGGCAGGAGACCGTCGGGCAGGCGCTCGTGCGCAACCTGGTGATCGGCGACTTCACCGGCCGCGTCTACATGGTCAACCCCAGCTCCAGCGCGGTCAGCGGCATGCCGGCCTACAAGAGCGTCCAGGACATCCCCGACGACGTCGACGTGGCGATCGTGGCGGTGCCCGCCGACGCCGTGCAGGACGTGGTGCTCGACTGCGCCGCCAAGGGCGTGCACGGGCTCGTGGTCATCTCCAGCGGCTTTGCCGAGACCGGCGAGGAGGGGCGCCAGCGGCAGCGTCGGCTGGTGAACCTGTCGCGCTCCTACGGGCTGCGGCTGATCGGGCCCAACGCGCTCGGCGTCATCAACACCGACCCGCAGGTCAGGATCAACGCCAGCCTCGCGCCGACGATGCCGCCGCGCGGACGCGCGGGCTTCTTCTGCCAGTCCGGTGCGCTCGGCTCGGCGATCCTGGAGAAGGTCAACAACCGCGGTCTGGGCCTGTCGACCTTCGTCAGCGCCGGAAACCGCGCCGACGTCTCCGGCAACGACCTCCTCCAGTACTGGGAGGAGGACGTCTCGACCGAGGTCGTGATGATGTACCTCGAGTCGATCGGTAACCCGCGGAAGTTCTCCCGCATCGCCCGCCGGGTCTCCCAGCGCAAGCCGATCGTCGCGGTTCGCTCCGGTCGCACCACCCAGGGTGTGCCGATGGGCCACGCGGTCCGCAAGATCAGCGCCCCACCGGCGGCGGTCGACGCGATGTTCCGCCAGGCCGGCATCATCCAGGTCGACACCCTCGACGAGATGTTCGACGTCGCCCAGCTCCTGGCCCACCAGCCGCTCCCGCGCGGGCGTCGCGTCGCCATCGTCGGCAACTCCGACGCCCTCGGCCTGCTCGCCGCCGACGCCGCGGTCTCGGTGGGGCTGCAGGTCAACAAGCAGGTCCCGCTGCCCACCGAGCCCTCCGCCGAGGACTTCGAGGACGCGCTCGACGCGGCCATCGACGACCCCGAGGTCGACGCGGTGATCTCGGTCTACATCCCGCCGCTCAACGTCTCCGGCGAGGAGATCGCCAACGTGCTCGCCGCAGTCGGCGAGCAGTCCGACAAGCCGTTGGTGACGAGCTTCCTCGGTGCCGAAGGTGTCCCCGAGCTGCTCCGCGTCCCCGACGTCGCCGGGTCGACCGCCGGTCGCGGCTCGGTGCCGTCCTACTCCTCGGTGGAGTCGGCCGTACGCGCCCTGGCCAAGGTCGTGGAGTACGCCGTGTGGTTGCGCACCGCCGACGGCGAGATCCCGTGGCTCAGCGCCGAGGAGTGCGACCCGCGCACGGCGCGCAAGATCGTCACCGACGTGCTCGCCGCGCGCCCCTCGGGCGGTGAGCTGAGCCGGGAGGATCTGACGATGGTGCTGGCTGCCTACGGGATCAAGCTGTGGAACACCCACCGGGTCACCACCCTCGAGGAGGCGATCGCCGCCGCCGAGGACCTCGGCTGGGACGTCGTGCTCAAGGCGACCGTGGAGAGCGTGCGGGAGCGGCCCGACCAAGCCCACGTCGTACGCAACATCGACGACGTCGACGAGATGACCGAGGCCTGGGAGCTGATCACCAGCCGGATCCCGCCCGAGACCGGCGGCTTCGCGGTGCAGCGCACCGCCCCGCCGGGTGTTCCGGTCGCGATCCGCTCGATGGAGGACCCGCTGTTCGGGCCGGTGGTCTCCTTCGGCATCGCCGGCCCGATCACCGAGCTGCTGGCCGACCGCGCCTACCGGATCCCGCCGCTGTCCCAGCGCGACGCCGCCTCGATGGTGCGCGAGATCAAGGCCGCGCCGATGCTCTTCGGCTACCGTGGCGGCGACATGGTCGACGTCGACGAGATCGAGCGCCTCGTCCTCAAGGTCGCCCAGCTCCAGAACGACCTGCCCCAGATCTCCTCGCTCGACCTGTCCCTGGTGCTCGTCGGCCTGGAGTACTCCGCCGTCCTGACCGCCACCGCCCGGGTCGACCTGGTCGCCGATCCTCGCTCCGACTGGTTCGTGCGTCGCCTCAACCCCGCGGTGGGGGACACGCTGCCTGGCTAGGCGGCCCGTGGCGGCGCGTGGAAGGATGGGTGACATGAGCACCCGCACCGATGATCTCGACCGCGCTGACGACCTGCGCGCAGAGATCGACCGCACCGGCTACTACCCCGAGGTGGTGGCCGACTGTGTCGCCTCCGCCGTGGCGGGGGAGAAGGTGTCCTCCTTCTTCCTCCACCACGAGCCGACGTTCGACCGTGACGAGGTGCGCCGCCACCTCTCCGTGCTGGTGCTGACCCCGACCCGGCTGATCCTTGCCCACACCGACGAGCACGCCGGCGACGACCTGCTGCCCGAGCCCTACACCTCGACGTCGACGGAGGCCGTACGCATCGACTCGGTCAACTCGGTGGTGGTGACCCGGATGATCACCAACCCGACGAAGGGGTCGAGCAAGCCGGCCGAGGTCGTCATGACCATCGGCTGGGGCGGGGTGAACCGGGTCGACCTGGAGCCGGCGGGCTGCTCCGACCCCAACTGCGACGCCGACCACGGCTACACCGGCGTTCTCACCCCCGACGACTTCTCGCTGCGCGTCTCGGCTGCTGCTGACGGTCACGACTCGGTCGACCGCCTGCTCTCCTTCGCGGAATCGCTCTCGGCTCGCACCCACAGCCGGTGAGGGTCGGTGACCGGGTTTCTCGCCCCCGCCTACGGGGAGCGCTCACTGGGTGATGTCCTGCCGGCGGTCGCCGCCGCGATGGACGTCCCCTTGGGCACCTCCGAAGCAAGGTCCGGCCTCGAGCTGCCCTCGGCTGCTGCGTACGTCGTCTTCCTGGTCGACGGGATGGGCACCAACCTGCTGCGCCGTTATGCCCACGCGGCGCCGTTCCTGGCGTCGCTGAGCGAGGACCAGGAGTCTGGGACGGCGGGCGTGCCGTCGACGACGGCGACCAGCCTCACCTCGTTCGGCACCGGGCTCACGCCCGGCGGTCACGGGCTGGTCGGCTACACCTCCCGGATCCCCGGCACCGATCACCTGCTCAACGCGCTGCAGTGGCGCAAGGACGTCGACCCGGTCGAGTGGCAGCCCAACCAGACCGTCTTCCAGCGGCTGGGCGAGGCCGGGGTGCCGGTCACGGTGATCAACAAGCGGGTCTTCGGCGGCTCCGGGCTGACCATCGCCGCCCACCGCGGTGCGGAGTTCGTCGGTGCCGACCGGGTGGGGGAGCGGATCGCGTCGGCGGTCGCGCTCTCGCGGGTGCCGGGGTCGCTGACCTACCTCTACGACGGCGACCTGGACTGGACCGGCCACAAGTACGGCGTCGCCTCCTCGCCCTGGCTGCAGCAGCTCTCGATGATCGACGCCGAGGCCGAGCAGCTGCGTGACGCCCTGGACCCCTCCGTACGTCTCCTGGTGCTCGCCGACCACGGCATGGTCGACTCGCCGGCCGCCTCCCGCACCGACATCGACGACTTCCCCGAGCTCCGCGACGGTGTCGCGCTCGTCGGTGGCGAGGCCCGCTTCCGCCATCTCTACTGCTCACGCGGCGCGGTCGACGACGTGGTCGCGACCTGGTCGGAGAAGCTGGGCGACAAGGCCGACGTGATGACGCGGGAGACCGCGATCCGGCGCGGCTGGTTCGGACCGGTGACCCCGTCGGTGCTGCCGCGGCTCGGCGACGTCATCGTCGCCTCCCACGGCGAGCACGCGGTGGTCTCGACGAGCCTGTTCCAGTACGAGACGACGCTGGTCGGGCTGCACGGCTCGCTGACGCCCGACGAGATGCTCATCCCGCTGCTGGTCTCCTAAGGGGAATGAACCTCGCCTCTAATGGTTACACCTTGTGTATCCATTAGTGAGGACTCGCCGTGCACGGCGGGAAGGGGTGTGCCATGGATGAGCACGGAGTCGAGGGCCGGCGATGACCGGGCACTACGCGCAGGTCGCGTTCACGCCGCTGGTGACCGAGCACCAGGCGATCCACGGGAGTGCCGCCGCGTACGCACGGATGGCCGAGGCGGGCGGCGAACCGGACCGGATCGGCAGGAGCGAGGCCGCGTTCATCTCCTCGCGGGACAGCTTCTTCCTGGCGACCGTCAGCGAGACGGGTTGGCCGTACATGCAGCATCGCGGCGGGCCGCCTGGGTTCTTGAAGGTCATCGACGACACCACGCTGGGGTTCGCCGACTTCCGCGGCAATCGCCAGTACATCACCCGCGGCAACCTCGACCACGACGAGCGGGTCTCGCTGTTCCTGATCGACTACCAGCTGCAGGCGAGGATGAAGATCTTCGGTCGCGCGCGGGTCGTCGAGCCCGAGCACGATCCCGATCTGGTCGAGTCGCTGGCGCCGACCGGGAGCTCGGCGCGGGTCGAGCGCGCGATCCTGATCGACGTCGAGGCGTACGACTGGAACTGCAAGCAGCACATCCCGCAGCTGGTGCCCCTGGCGGTCGCCCGGCACACGGTCGCCGAGCTGACCGAGCGGATCGGCGAGCTCGAGGCCCAGTTGGCCGGCGCGCGCGGCCGAGCTGACGACCGAGGCCTGGAGTGACCATTAGGATCGGCGACGAAGATCGATGACCGAGGAGGCGGCCGTGGAGCTGCAGGTGCCCGTGCTGTATCCGACCCAGCCCCGGGCCGTGCGCCTCATGAACACGATCTGGGCCGACCGGACGGGTCTGCACGACTCTCTGGAGACCGTGGCGCACCTCGAGGCCTGGGCCGACGGTGCGGGGCTCAGGCGACATGAGGACCTGAACGAGCACGACCTCGGCCGGGCCCGGGCCCTGCGCGACGCCCTGCGCCGGCTGGCCGCCGACGTGACCGCCGACGGCCGGCCGCATAGCGTCGCGGAGGCGCTCAGCCCGGAGGCGGCGCTCGCCGTGGTCAACGAGTTCGTGTCCCACTGTGCCCCGGCCTTGCGCCCCGGTCCACAGGGCGGCTTCGAGCGCGCGTGGCTCACCGACGGTTCGGGTCTGCAGCGGGAGCTGAGCCTGGTGGCGCTGGAAGGGTCCGAGGTGCTGGCTCGGGATGCGCCCCACGAGCTGAGGGCGTGCGGCGGCCCGGGCTGCGTCCTGTACTTCGTGCGCGACCACCCACGTCGGGAGTGGTGCTCCGCCGGCTGCGGCAACCGGGCCCGGGTCGCGCGCCACTACCGGCGGAGCATGTCCAGCCACGAGGGTCCTGCCACGGGCGGCGCCGCGGACCACTAGGCTTCCGCGAGTGGCTGAGCTGACCTTCTGGACCGGGACGATGGACGCGGGGAAGTCGACCCTCGCGCTGCAGACCAACCACAACCACGCGGCTCGTGGCCGGGTGGGGCTCATCTTCACCGTCCACGATCGCTCCGGTGAGGCGGTGGTCACCTCCCGGCTGGGTCTGACCCACGACGCGATCGAGGTCACCGACGACTTCGACTTCTGGCGCCACGCCGTCGACGCGCTGACCCACGGCGCCCGGATCGACTACCTGATCTGCGACGAGGCTCAGTTCTACACGCCCGAGCAGATCGAGGCGCTGGCCAAGATCGTCGACGAGCTGCAGATCGACGTGTTCTGCTTCGGAATCCTCACCGACTTCCGCACCCGCCTCTTTCCGGGCGCCGCCCGTCTGGTCGAGCTCGCCGACCGGACCGAGGTGCTGCAGGTCGAGGCGCTGTGCTGGTGCGGCAAACGCGCGACCCACAACGCCCGGGTCGAGGACGGCGTCATGGTCACCGAGGGCGACCAGGTCGTCGTCGGCGACACCGACCGTGAGTCCGGCGCAGCCCCCAGCGCCGTCTCCTACGAGGTCCTCTGCCGCCAGCACCACCGTCGCCGCCTGACCGCGGCCCGGGCCCAGTCCGTCTCCCTCGTGCCCGAGCCCCTGCCGTTCGGCTAGCGGTTGAGGGTGGGCATGTCGACCGCCGCGTACTTCGTCCCGACCGGCGCGTTCTGGGTGTCGAGCTGGACGCCGGGGCGGCCGTTCTCGACGACGTAGGTCGCGCGGGTGGAGATCGGGGCGCCCCGGCGCTCGACGTACGGCACGACCCGGAAGTCGCTGGAGAGCTCGTCGGGGGTGACCTTGACGCGGACGTAGCCGCGCTGGCTGTTGAAGAACTTCAGGTGGTCGTTGGCCCGTAGCAGGGTCTCGCCGCCGGTGGTCATGTCGGCGCCGTCGCCGCCGCTGGAGATCGACGTGCCGACGAACTCGCTGCCGACGACGGCCGACGCCGGGTCGTCGTAGTCTGCCAGCAGGTTGCTGGCGTAGTTGTGGTGCCGGTCGCCGGTGATGACCACGAGGTTCTCGATCCCGCTGGTGCGGGCGCCCTCGAGGAGCCGGTTGCGGTTGGCGATGTAGCCGTCCCACGGGTCCATGTAGAGCGTCTTGGCCTCGGTCTCGTCCAGGTCGGTCTCGGCCATCGGTGCCTGGTTGGCGAGCACCTGCCAGCGAGCGGTCGACTGCCTCCAGTTGCGCTGCAGCCACCTCTCCTGCTCGAAACCCATCATCGAGCGCGACGGGTCGTAGATGTCCGGCGTCAGCTCCCGGCTCGCCGGGTCGCTGCCGTCGCCGTAGGCCTGGTCGTCGCGGTACTGGCGGGTGTCGAGCACGTTGAAGTCGACCAGGTCGCCGTAGCGCAGGTTCCGGTAGATCTGCATGTCCGGGCCGTCCGGCAGCGCGCTCGCCCGGAACGGCAGATGCTCGTAGTAGGCCTGGAAGGCAGCCGTACGCCGCGGCATCCACAGCTCGCCCTGCGACTGGCTCCGCTCCTCGGGGACCTCGTCGGCCCAGTTGTTCTCGACCTCGTGGTCGTCGGGGGCGACCACGAAGGCGTGCGACTGGTGGGCGGCCATCAGGTCCGGGTCGGACTTGTAGAGGCCGTACTGCTGGCGGTAGCGCGCCAGGTCGAGAGTCTCCCCGGACAGCGAGGGGTCGACCGTGGTCCGGCGCCAGTTGTTCTCGGCGGTGACCCCGGACTCGTACAGGTAGTCGCCCAGGTGGAAGACGACGTCGACGTCCTCGTCGGCGAGGTGCCGGTAGGCGGTGTAGAAGCCGTGGCTGTAGAGCGCACAGGAGGCGAACGCGAAGCTCATCTGAGACAGCGAGGAACCGTACGCGGGTGCGGTCCGGGTGTGGCCGGTCTGACTGACCTCGCCGGCCGCCATGAAGCGGTACCAGTAGTCGCGGCCCGGGCGCAGGCCCCAGACCTCGGGGTGGACCGAGTGACCGAAGTGCGGCGTGGCGGTGACGGTGCCCGACTTCACGACCTTGCGGAAGAGCGGGTCCTCGGCGACCTGCCAGCGGACCTTGACCGGCTCCTGGGGCATGCCGCCGCGGCCGTCGGCGGCGAGCGGCTCGGGGGCGAGGCGGGTCCACAGGACGACCGAGTTGGGGAGCGGGTCGCCGGAGGCGACGCCCATGGTGAACGGGTAGCCAGAGAGCGCCGTGACGCTCTTGACGGACACGGCGTCGGCGGGGATGGAGCCGGTGCCGAGCAGCATCGCAGCGGAAGCGGCGAAGCCGGTCGAGGCCGTTCCGGAGATGAGGGAGCGTCGGCTCAGCGATTCGGGCAGGAGCATCGGGGGCCTCCGAGAAAGGTGGAAGTGCTTGCCTCCACTCACTTCATCGGCGGCGCGTGAACGCCGACCGACCCCTGCCCGACACTGGTCAGTCGGCTCCCCAACGCATCACGGACCGGCCGATGGCCGGTCCGTGAACGTGGTCAGACGAGTCGGAACTAGTCCTGCTTGCCGCCGCCGAACATGATCTCGTCCCAGCTCGGGACCGAGGCGCGCTTGCGGCGCGAGGACGACTTCTTGGCAGGCTTCTGGGAAGCCTCCTCGGCGGGCTCGGCCTCGGCTACCGGCTCCGCCATCGGTTCCGGCTCGGCTGCGACGGCTGCCTGCTTCTCGGTCGGGGACTCGTCACCCAGGAACGCCTCGAGCGGGGTGTCGACATCGACCGGATCCGGCTTCGCCTTGGCCGCCGGGACCGGCTTGGGAGCCGGGGGAGGGGTCGACGGCGCTGCCGGCGCAGCTGGTGTGGCCGGGCCCTTCGCGCGCCGCCGGCGGGCGGCGAGCATGTCGTCGGTGATGACCGGCTCCGGCTCGGGCGCCGCGGCCTCGAGCTTCTCGCCGGTCAGCCAGCGGGCGTCGTCGTTGTCCAGCTCGACGTAGTTGCCGGGGGCGTCGTAGGTCAGCTCGGCGATGCCGGAGCGCTCGGGGGTCTCGTATTCACCGGTGAGCTTCCAACGCCCGTCGGGACGCCGGTAGGAGTCCCAGTTGACCGACTCGGGGTCGGCATACATCGTCTGGAAGTGGGCGCTGACCGCTTCGCCCAGGGTGCGGGCGGTGCTGGCGGCCTCACCGGGCCGACGGCGTACGGAAGCCTGCTGGGCACGCTGCGCCATGTGCTCGCGCTCGGCGAGGACGGGGCCGGCGAAGGCCAAGATCTTCTCGACCGTGGTGCCGGCGACAGCGGCGACCTCCTCGGCACTCTCGCCCGCACGGATACGGGTCTGAATGTCACGGGGCCGCAGGCTGCTGCTCGGGGTCTTGTTCACGGTTTGCTCCGATCGGCGGGTCGACACAGCCTCGAGTGCTGCACGGAGACGGTCGTCGATGTCGGCGGTGTATTCACGATCCTCGTCATCGACGAGAAGCATGCGTAGACCATCGTCACTGACCGAGATGAGCCGCAGAAGGACGGGACCAGCCTCATCCGGTGCCTGCTCTTCGAGCTGGCCCGGAGTCAGGGGCAATCCTTCGGCCGACATCCTCTTCTCAATTCTAGAAACGGTTGTGACGACCCTACGCCACTGACCGTCATCGTATGGGGTGCCCATGCCGCGAGGCCGTGGCATTTGGGGTTTTTGGGACGTACGAGGCGACCATTTGGCGGTGGAACCGACGCTGACCCTTCTCGTGCTCGACCTGGTCGGGTGCTTCGTCTTCGCGCTGTCCGGAGGCCTGATGGCGGTCCGCAAGGAGCTCGACATCTTCGGCGTGATCGTCCTCGCCTGCGTCACCGGTCTCGGCGGCGGCTTCCTGCGTGACATGGCCATCGGCGCGACGCCGGTCGCCGCACTCTCCGACTGGCGCTATCTCGTGGTGCCGATGACGGCCGGCCTGCTGACGTTCTTCTTCCACCCTGCGCTGGGCCGCCTGGAGCCCATGGTCAACGTCTTCGACGCCCTGGGCCTGGGGCTGTTCGTCATCGCCGGGGCGGTCAAGGCGCTCGACTTCGGGCTCTCCCCGCTGGCGGCCGCGATCATGGGCCTGGCCACCGGCGTGGGTGGCGGCGCGATCCGCGACGTCCTCGCCGGCCGCGTTCCGATCATCCTGCGCCGCAGCGTCTTCTACGCGATCCCGGCCTTCGCCGGGGCCGCGGTCGCGGCGTTCGGGTTGTACGCCGGGATACCCCCGACGCTCGCCATGGCGGTCGCGTTCGTGACCTGCTCCGGCTGGCGCCTGCTGGCGATGTGGCGCCACTGGGAGGCGCCGCTGCCGCGGGGCTCCGCGTCGGTCTGAGGCCTCTGCTCCCGTTCAGTGGTCGGAGCAGCAGGGGATCTGGTGGCGCATCTCGAACGGCACCAGTCCGGTGGCGGCACGCTGAATCAGGAGTACGCAGCGCCCGTCGCGCCACACCGGCCGCGCAAAATCGGTGAGGTCGACGGTGTCGCCCGGCTCGAGCTCGGTCCCGGCCAGCCCCTCGACGCTGTCGATGATGCTGTCGGACTCGACCGCGGCGACCGTGGTCACGGTCTCGATCCTCGTCCGGCCGGGGTAGCGGGCCAGGCGTCCCGCGGTGCGGGCCGCGGCCTCGGCGATCGCGGGGGAGTCGGGGGTGACGTACGCGTCGGGGAGGCGGTCGGCCAGGAGTGCGGTCAGCTCCTCGACCGCCGGGCCGCCCGGCCAGTCCAGGACGGCGACGAGGCGGGCGGTCGGCTCGCGCACGACATGGGTGCTGATCACGTACGCGTCCTCGGGCAGGCCCGCGCCGAGCACCTCGTCCAGACGGTGGACG
>NZ_JBHVKN010000104.1:0-17352 GCF_042798075.1 Nocardioides sp. NPDC057772 | reverse complement strand
ACGATGCGCGGGCCGGCACGCAGATCGGCGTGGGTGCGATCGCCTCGGTCAGCGTGGTGCCCTGGTCGGCCAGCAGGCTGCGGGTGTGGGGCATGTAGTCGAGGTCCTCGTAGGCGAGGTCGTCGGCGGTGATCATGAGGATGTTGGGCTTGGTCGAGTAGGGCGCCCAGTCAGGCGTCGGCGTGGCGGTCGAGGGCACCACGCTCTTCTCCGCAGACCTCTTGTCGACGCGCGCGAACGCGGTCTCGGCCAGCGACCCCAGCGAGCCGACGGGCCCGGTGGCAGCGAGCATCATCGAAGAACTGGCAAGGACGGCAACAGCCGCCACCGCCAATCGAGCGCGAGGCGCCATCTGAGTCTGCTCCCTGGATCGAGTCCCGCGTCTTTGGTTCGTCGGGTTCCCGCGGGATACCCGACCGGCTAACGGTAGCGAAGGCGCCTTGATGCCCCGACGCCGGATGGAGGTGGGCCTCAGGCGGGTGAATCGTCCGGCGGAGGACGGAGTCGGTCGCAGTGGCCAAGCATTGCGTTGCTATCGTGCGGCGACCTCGGAATCCGACACCAGGAGCGAGATGGACAGGCACTCTGATGACGCCGTTCACAGAGGATCGGCCGCGGAGGTCTTCCGTGTCTTCCTCGGGTTGGGGCTGACCAGTTTCGGTGGGCCTGTGGCTCACCTGGGCTACTTCCGCGAGGCGTTCGTCGTTCGGCGGCGGTGGCTCGACGAGCACGCGTACGCGGACCTGGTGGCACTGTGCCAGTTCCTGCCGGGCCCGGCATCGAGCCAGGTCGGGATGGCCATCGGTCTGCGTCGCGCGGGATATCTGGGGATGGCGGCGGCCTGGGTTGCCTTCACGCTGCCGTCTGCTCTGCTGATGCTCGGCTTCGCGCTAGGAGTTCAGGCGCTCGGCGTCGAGCACGATGCGGGCTGGTTGGTAGGACTCAAGGCTGCAGCCGTCGCGGTCGTGGCCCATGCCGTCCTGGGCATGGCGAAGACCCTGGCTGTCGGGAGCCGACGTGCAGCGATCGCAGTCGGGGCCATGGCGGTCGTCTTGCTGGTGCCGTCGGCATGGAGCCAGGTGGCTGCGATCGTCCTCGGCGGCCTGCTCGGATCCTTCCTGCTGACCGCCGCTCTCACGCCCGAGGAGGACGATGGCGAGTCGGCTCCGGTCGGCCGGCGTACGGCGATCTCCAGTTTCGTGGTCTTCCTGACGCTGCTCATCGGCCTCCCTGTCCTTGCAGCCATCGTTGCCAGCCCGACCCTGAACCTGATCGACTCCTTCTACCGCGCCGGATCGCTGGTCTTCGGGGGCGGCCACGTGGTTCTTCCGCTGCTGGAGGCGGAGACTGTCGGCGCCGGACTCGTGGAACGTGAGTCGTTCCTGGCTGGCTACGGCGCCGCACAGGCTGTCCCAGGGCCGCTGTTCACGTTCGCGGCGTACCTGGGCGCGGTGATGCCAGCATCGCCGACCGGTGTCGTCGGCGGCACCATCGCGCTCCTCGCGATCTTTGCCCCCTCGATGCTGCTGGTCCTGGCGGGGCTTCCCTTCTGGGAGCGGCTCCGTGCCTATGAGCCCGCGCGGCGCGCGCTTGCTGGTGCCGGAGCTGCGGTCGTGGGGCTTCTCGCCGCCGCGCTGTATGACCCCGTTTTCACCGAGGGCATCACGACCGATCGGACCGTCGTCGTCGCTGCAGTGGCGTTCGTAGCTCTGGCCGTGTGGAAGGCACCCGCTTGGGCTGTGGTCGTGGCGGCCAGCTCGTTGGGATTCTTCGTCCTCTGAGTCCTCCTGCTCTGAACCCCACGTGCTGAGGGCATGCATACCTACGCCGTTTGGCGGTCGTTCACCTTACTGTTCTATAGGTCCGTTTCGATGCATCCAGCCGTGCCGATCAGTACGGCATGCCGCTCGGGAGGCACCAACCACTCCGTGATCTTGCAGCGAAGGGAACGCCAAGAGATGAGCACCGAGGTCGAGTTCGATCCCGACGACATCAGCACAAACTCCTCCGACAGCCCGAGCTTCATCGACGTCGTGTCGCGACGAGCCTCCCGGCGTACGGTGATCGCCGGTTCGATGGTGGGGGCGGCCACTTTCTTGACCCTCGGCACGGCCGAGGCGGCTCTGGCCGGTCCGGTCAGGAAGCGCGGCCCGGTTCTCGGGTTCGACCCGGTGCCGTTGAGCACCGCCGACACCGTGAGCGTTCCGGAGGGATACACCGCGCGCCCGTTCGTTCCCTGGGGGACGCCGATCACCGGCTCGTACCCGGCATTCGTGCCCGGCGGCAACACGGCGGACGATCAGGAGCAGCAGGTCGGGATGCACCACGACGGCATGCACTTCTTCCCGCTCGGGAAGGGCCGCGATGCCAGCAGGCACGGCCTGCTCGTCGTCAACCACGAGTACACCGATGAGGCGCTCCTGCAGACCGGCACGACCACCGCGCCGCCGAAGGAAGCTTGGACCGCCGAGATGGTGAGGAAGTCCCAGGCGGCCCACGGTGTCTCCGTGATCGAGGTCAAGGAGCAGGCGCCGGGCGAGTGGGAGGTGGTGCGTGGCCGCTACAACCGCCGGGTCACCGCGAACACCCCGATGTCCTTCTCGGGCCCGGCCGCCGGCAACCCGCTGCTCCGCACCAGTGTGGATCCCGAGGGCATGAAGCCCGTCGGAACGATCAACAACTGCTCCCACGGAGTCACGCCGTGGGGGACGTACCTGGCCTGCGAGGAGAACTTCAACGGCTACTTCCGTGTCGACGCCGGCGACTACACCGCGGAGCAGGCGGCGTTGACCAGCCGTTACGGTGTCGGTGGCGACCGGAACAACTGGGCGACGAACGACCCGCGCTTCGTCGTCACCCCCGAAGAGCCGCACGAGGCCAACAGGTTCGGCTGGGTCGTCGAGTTCGACCCGCACGATCCCCATGCCCGCCCGGTCAAGCGCACCGCTCTGGGCCGCTCCAAGCACGAGGGGGCCACGGTCTACGAGGCGCCTGACGGCCGAGTCGTCGTCTATTGCGGCGACGACCAGGTCAACGAGCATGCCTACAAGTTCGTCTCCAAGGAGCCGTGGCGCAAGGCTCGCGCTCGGGGGAAGAGCCCGCTCGACGAGGGCACCCTGTACGTCGCTCGCTTCAACGACGACGGCTCTGGTGACTGGCTGCCGCTCACGCACGGCAAGAACGGCTTGACGCCCGAGAACGGGTACGCCGACCAGGGAGACGTGCTCGTCAAGACCCGCCTCGCGGCGAGCACGGTCGGAGCCACGACGATGGACCGACCCGAATGGGTGACCGTGGACCCGACGACCGAAATGGTCTACCTGACGCTCACCAACAACACCTCCTCGGCCAAGGTGATGAGTGGTGCGAACCCCCGTAAGCCCAACCCGTGGGGCCACATCGTGCGCTGGAAGGAGCACCGCAACGACCACGCCGCCACGAGCTTCGAGTGGGACCTGTTCCTGCTGGCCGGCCAGGGCCGCGACAGCGGTGACGGCTCGACGATCGATGCCTCCGACGCGTTCGGCTCGCCCGACGGGATCTGGTCGGACGCTGACGGCCGGATCTGGATCCAGACCGACGGTAGCCAGCCGACCGGAGCCAACGACCAGATGCTTGCCGCCAACCCGAGGAAGGTCGACGCGGACGGCCGCCCGGAGCTCCGCAGGTTCCTCACCGGCGTCGTCGGCTGCGAGGTCACCGGCGTGGTCACCACGCCGGATCAGCGCACCATGTTCGTCAACATCCAGCACCCTGGCGACGGCGCCGAGAGCCAGTGGCCGGGCGTCGATGGCATCACGGTGCCCCGCTCGGCGACCGTGGTCATCACCAAGGACGACGGCGGAGTCATCGGCACCTGACCCGTTCGGGCTATCCCATATAGATAGGACAGGATCGATGAATCGATCCTGTCCTATCTTTCATACAAGGGGAGGCATTCGTTCACCGCCTGTTTGCATTGAACGGATTCGATCAATGTCGTTCGAAATGACCTCAGGCGGTTCGAAGCTGCCTGAATCGAGACAGGAAGAGTTTCGTGCTCAAGCTCCCCAAGCGCACCGTCGCCGCCACCGGCGCGGCAGCCCTGATGCTCTCGCTCGCCGCCTGCGGCAGCAGCAACAACGGCGGTGACGACGCCGGCTCGGTCAGCGGCTCGGTCGCCGTCGACGGCTCCTCGACCGTCTACCCGATGAGCAACACCGCCGCGGAGTACCTCTCCGAGGAGAACCCGGAGGTCGAAGTCTCGGTCGGCTTCTCCGGCACCGGCGGCGGGTTCGAGAAGTTCTGTGCCGGCGAGACCGACATCTCCGACGCGTCCCGTCCGATCAAGGACGAAGAGGCAGCGACATGCAAGGAGGCAGGCGTCGACTACACCGAGCTGCTGGTGGCCACCGACGCACTGACCGTCGTGGTTCACCCCGACCTCGCTGTCGACTGCGTCACCGTCGACCAGCTCAAGCAGCTGTTCGGCCCCGACAAGCCCGCCAAGAACTGGAAGGAGCTCGACCCGAGCTTCCCCGATCAGGCAATCACTGGCTACGTACCCGGCACCGACTCCGGCACGTACGACTACATGAACTCCGACGTGGTCGAGTCCGAGAAGGAGATCCTCCGCGAGGACTTCGAGTCCTCCGAGGACGACAACGTGCTGGTCCAGGGCGTCTCGGGCACCAAGGGTGCGGTCGGCTTCTTCGGGTTCACCTACTACGAGGAGAACACCGACAAGCTCAAGGCGCTCGAGATCGACGGCGGCAACGGCTGCGTCGCGCCCTCGGTCGACACCGCACGCGACGGCTCCTACAGCCCGCTGGCACGCCCGCTGTTCATCTACGTGGCCAACGAGTCCTACGACGCCGAGGACGGCGCCACGAAGGAGTACGTCGACTTCTACATCGAGAACCTCGCCGAGATCGCCGAGACGGCCCAGTTCATCCCGCTCTCCGACGACGACTACGGCAACACTCAGAAGGCGCTCGAAGGCATCGCCTGAGGGATCTGAAGGAACCCACAGCTGATGTCCAGCCACGTCGCGGCAGGCCCGCCCTCCGGGGCGGGTCTGCCCGCGCATCCGTCGCTCGCCGCCCGCCGACGCCCCGGCGAGACGGTGATCAAAGCCATGCTCCGGCTGGCCGCGATCCTTTCTGTGATCATCACCTTCGGCATCATCGCCTCGCTGATCGAGCCTGTCGTGGAGTTCTTCGGCCAGGTCGGCCTGGGAGACTTCTTCTCCTCGACAGATGCTGGCCGGCAAGACGTACGTCCCGCCGTGCTGCCGCTGATCTTCGGCACGTTCCTGACCACGGTCATCGCTCTCGCACTGGCGGTGCCGCTCGGCCTCGGGGCGGCGATGTACCTCTCGGAGTACGCCTCCAGGAGGGCTCGCAAGTGGCTCAAGCCGACCGTGGAACTGCTCGCCGGGGTGCCGTCGGTCGTCTACGGCTTCTTCGCGCTCTTCTTCGTGACGCCGGTGGTGCTGCAGGGATGGCTCAACCTCGACGTCAACCTGACCAACTCGCTGGCAGCCGGCCTCGTGCTCGGCGTGATGATCATCCCGACGATCGCCTCGCTCGCCGAGGACGCACTCAGCGCGGTGCCGCTCGCCCTGCGCCAGGGCTCGCTCGCGATGGGCGCCAACCGCATGCAGACCACCCTGCGGGTGGTCTTCCCCGCCGCTCTGTCCGGCATCGCGGCAGCGATCGTGCTCGGACTCTCCAGGGCGGTTGGAGAGACGATGATCGTGGCGATGGTCGGCGGCTCGGGCAAGAGCCTCGATCTCAGCCCATTCGTCGGTCACCAGACGATGACGGCGTTCATCGCCCAGACAGCCGGTGGCGAGAACCCGGTCGGCAGCGTGTCGTACAACATGCTCTTCGCCGTCGCCCTGCTGCTCTTCGTCATCACCTTCGTCATCAACATGATCAGCATCGCTATCGTGCGACGGTTCAGGCAGGCCTACTGATGAGCGTGGCAGCAACGACAGCGCGGAACGTCACCGCCAGCACGATCGCGACCGGGAAGAGCAAGGACCGCAACCTCGCCTCGATGATCTTCCTGGCAGCCCTGTGGTTCTCGCTCTTCTTCGGGGTGATGGTGCTGCTCGCGCTCATCATCGACACCCTGATCGAGGGCCTGCCTCGGATGGACTCACAGCTGTTCACCGAGTACGAGTCGACGATCCGCAAGGACGAGACCGGTTTCCGCGCCGGCATCCTGGGTTCGATCTGGCTGATGCTCACCACGGCCGTGATGGCGATCCCGCTCGGCATCGCGGCGGCGATCTACCTGGAGGAATACGCCGACAAGAACCGCTGGTACAACCGCGTCATCGAGATCAACCTGCAGAACCTCGCCGCGGTGCCGGCGATCATCTACGGGATGCTCGCCGCGGCGATCATGGGCGTGCTCGGGTTCACCTACAAGGGCATCGTGCTCGGCGGCGCGATCGCCCTCGCGCTGCTGATCCTGCCGGTCGTCATCATCACGACCCGGGAGGCGTTCCGGACCGTCCCGCAGGAGATCCGCGACGGGTCCCTGGCACTCGGCGCGACCGTGTGGCAGACGACCTGGCGCAACACGCTCCCCTCGGCCATCCCCGGCATCGCGACCGGCACCATCCTGGGCCTGTCCCGGGCGATCGGCGAAGCGGCGCCACTGATCCTGGTGGGCTTCGCGACCGTGCGGTTCGACCCGAACGGGATCCTGGACAAGGCCACCGCGATGCCGCTGCAGATCTACAACCTGGCCGGGCAACCGCATGAGGCCTACCAGCAGGCCGCCTCCGCGGCGATCATCCTGCTCCTCGCCATGATCCTGCTCATGAACGGGCTGGCCATCTTCATCCGCAACAAGTTCCAGCGTTCCTGGTAGGAGCCTTCCTTGACCTCGATCCCACCCACCCACTTCTCGACCCGCGCCGGCTTCGGCGACCTGCCCGAGTCGGCTCCCGTCGACGGGACGGCCGTGACACCTCAGGTTCCGAAGCTGCCGCCCGACCCTGTCATGCGCACCGAGAAGCTCAACGTCTTCTACGGTGACTTCCACGCCGTCCACGACGTCGACCTGACCTTCGGGCGCCACGAGATCACTGCGATGATCGGCCCCTCCGGTTGTGGGAAGTCGACCGTGCTGCGCTGTCTGAACCGGATGAACGACCTTGTCCCCGGCGCCCACGTCGAGGGCTCGGTGACTTACCACGGGGAAGACATCTACGCCCCCAAGGTCGACCCGATCGCGGTTCGGCAGAACATCGGGATGGTCTTCCAGAAGCCCAACCCGTTCCCCAAGTCGATCTACGACAACATCGCCTACGGCCCACGGGTCACCGGCATGAAGGTCGACTCGATGGACGACCTGGTCGAGCAGGCCCTGCGCGGCGCCGCTCTGTGGGACGAGGTCAAGGACAAGCTCAAGCAATCCGCCTTCGGCCTCTCCGGAGGCCAGCAGCAAAGGCTGTGTATCGCTCGCACCATCGCGACCAAGCCCGACGTGATCTTGATGGACGAGCCCTGCTCCGCACTCGACCCGATCGCCACCGCACGCATCGAGGACCTCATGCAGGAGCTGCGCAGCGAGTTCACCATCATCATCGTCACCCACAACATGCAGCAGGCGGCCCGGGTCTCGGACCGTACGGCCTTCTTCACTGCCAAGCCGGATGAGACCACCGGTAACCGGACCGGTCTGCTGGTCGAGTTCGACCGTACGACGACCATCTTCCAGAATCCGAGCGACGCCCGCACCGAGGACTACATCACCGGACGGTTCGGCTGATGCGCAACCGCTTCCACGAGGATCTCGAGACGGTCGCAGGCCAGGTCGGGGAGCTCTTCGGGCTCGTGGAGCGTGCCATCGCTCGGTCATCGCGGGCGCTGCTCGACGCGGACCGGGAGCTGGCCGAGGCTGTCATCTCCGAGGATCTCCGTATCGACCTGCTCTGCCGCCAGATCGAAGCAGAGGCGATCGAGATCCAGATGCGGCAGCAGCCGGTCGCCCGTGACCTTCGGCTGCTCTTGGGGGTGCACCGGATCGTCGCAGACCTGGAGCGCTCAGGGGACCTGGCGAAGAACATCGCCAAGCAGGCCCGCCGTCGCCACCCCTCTGCAGTGGTGCCCAGCACCTGCCGGGAGACCGTCGCGTCCATGGCGCAAACGGCCCAGTCGCTGTGGCGCCATGCCCACCAGGTCTTCGATGAGGAGGACGTCGAGACCGCCCGCGGTCTCGATGCCGAGGACGACCAGATGGACTCCCTGCACCGCTCGCTGCTGCTTGCGGTGATCGAAGGTGCGGGCGCCTCGGAGGTCGAGACGGCGATCGACCTGACCCTCATCGGGCGCTTCTACGAACGAATCGCTGACCACGCCGTAGCGATCGCCCACCAGGTCGTCTACATCTCAACCGGGGAGGTCGTCGGGTGAGTGGAGATCGCGCAGAGGATCGTGCGGGGGAGCGCGAAAGGATTCGGGTACGCGCCGATGCTCGAGTCTGGGCGTCGCTCACCACAGGGCGCGAGTGCGTCGTGCTGATCGAGCCGGACGAGGACGAGGCTGTCCGCGTGGAGGCGGAGCTCAGCGTGCGCGGCGTGCGTGTGGTGACGTTCACCACGCCGTGGCACGCGCTGGCGCATCTTGGCGCGGAACCGGCAGCCGTCGTGGTGGTGTCGGTGCGGCTCGGGCCACTGCTCCTGGGTGAGATCGTCGAGGCCATCCGAGACGAGACCGACCACCTCGTGCTGATCGCCTACGCCCCCGACGACACCGAGACGATCGGCCCGGCTGTGGCGGCCGGTGGCCGACCATTGGTGGTCCTTCCGTATGACACCGGAGAGCTCATTCGGGTCATCGGCGCGGTCTTGCCCTCGCTCCCGCCACCGACGGAGGTGAGGATCGGCCGACTCTCGATGGTTCCCGAGTGGCAAGACGCCCGGGTCGACGACACGAGCCTCGATCTCAGCCCGCTCGAGTTCCGCGTGCTCGTCGAGCTCGTTCGTCGCGACGGCCGTGCCGCCACCCGCGACGCACTGGTCGCTGCGGCATGGCCCGAAGTGCCGAACGAGCCCAACAACCTGCTCACAGCCGCGATCAAACGCGTACGCCACAAGTTCGAGCTGCTGGGAGTTCACGACACGATCGAGACCATTAGAGGCGTGGGTTATCGGATCAATACCCGGGCTTTCGCGCCACGAGGTCAGGCGGGCAAGACGCCCATCTCGGCGATGAGCCGGTCGACACGGATCGAGATCTCGTCCACGATCCGGCGCACTTCCTGAGGCTTGCGGTCCGCCGGGTCCTCAATCGCCCAGTCCTCATAGCGCCGCCCCGGCACAACGGGGCAGGCGTCGCCACAGCCCATCGTCACCACCCAGCCGGAGGCGCGCACGATCTCCGTGGTGAGAGGCCGTGGGAACTCGGTGAGTCCGTCCAGGCCGCGCAGCGCCAACTCCTCACGGACCGCGGGATTGACGCGTGATGCCGGTCTGATCCCGGCAGCACGGATGTGGACCTGTGTGCCGACCCGATCACGCATCAGCGCAGCAGCGATCTGTGATCTGCCGGCGTTGCGCACGCAGACGAAGAGGACGTCGTTGCTGGACCGTCGGTCAGCACGGTCGAGCGAGGCAACCGCTTCGAGACGGTCGGCTGCGAACCGCTCGGTGAGTTGGGGCAGGAACTGAGGGATGGTCGCGCGGCTTGCCAGCAGGTCGTAGCTCTCGTGGACGAAGGCCGCCACGGTCTCCGGGGCGAGGACTCCCGCGAACCTGATGCTGAGGGTGGTGGTGATGCTCCGCAGCACGCGCTCGTGCTCGACGGAGTGCGGGACTGCGGGAACCGAGATCTCCCCGGCAAGGCTGCCGAAACGGACGAGGGCGTCATGAGTTGGGCGGAACCCCGAAGGGCCTTCGATCACCAGCCCGACCTCCGCGAGCGCCCGAAGGTGGCGGCGTACGGGCCCGGGTGCACCTGAGCCGGCCAGCCGCTCGGCAGTTGCGACCCCGTTCGGGTCACTGAGGAGCAGCGCCAGCAACTGCACACGATCCGCCTGCGCCATCGCGGCGACCTGGGCTGCCCGCTGATCACTCATCGTCGCGATCTACTTCGAGTGGCTTTCCCGGTCAGCGAAGAAGATCCGCGATGGCGGTGAGGCGGTCGGGCTGGATGGAGTACCACGCCTCGCGGCCAACGGGTTCTCGGTGCAGGATGCCAGCCTCGGTCATCACCTTCATGTGGTGTGAGATCGACGGCTGCCGAAGCTCGAGAGCGGTGGTGAGATCGACCACCCGAGCGCGTCCCTGTGGGCTGTGATGGATCAAGGACAGGATCTGCAGCCGGGTGGGGTTGGAGACCACCGACAGCATCTGAGCGGTGCTCTCGGCCTGCTCCTTGGTCAGTGCCGGACGGAGCACCGGCGCCAGGCCGAGAGCAGGGGACTCCTCCGGAGTCGGCTCGGGGAGGCTCACAGGCACCCCCAAACCATAGCCCGCCACCGATCGTTCTCATGAAACGGTGCTGACCCCGAGCTGCCTGAGGAGGTCAAGGACCCGCTGCTCGACCTCATCACGGATCGGCCGTACGGCCTCGATTCCGAGGCCCTTGGGATCATCGAGCGCCCAATCGACGTAGGTCTTTCCGGGGAAGTAGGGGCACTCGTCGCCACACCCCATGGTGACCACGACATCCGCTGCCTGGACGATCTCGTCCGTCCAGGGCTTGGGGAACTCCTCGGAGATGTCGATGCCACGCTCGGCCATCGCCTCGATCGCAACCGGGTTGACGAGGTCGGCAGGCTGGCTGCCCGCAGACCAGCCGAGCGCGCCTGTGCCTGCATGGTGGCTGAGGAAGCCTAGAGCCATCTGTGAGCGGCCGGCGTTGTGTACGCAGACGAACAGCACCACCGGCTTGTGGTCCTCGTTGCCATGCTCGATCTTGTGCAGCGCCTGAAGCTGCTGCCGGGTGTGGCGTTCAGCCAGCAGCGGCACATAGTCGGCGAAGCTGGCCCGGGGGATGAACTGTTCGTATGACGACAGCAGGAAGGTACGGATGGTTTCGTCGGTGGCGGTGTCGTTGAACTCCCTGGCGAGGCGGGAGTGCGCCTCGCGCAATGCGAGCTGCTGGTCGATCTCGAGGTGTTCGTAGGTGCTCATCCTTGAGCCTTTCCCGGGAGGTGATGATGGATGGGTCAAAGTGGTGCCAGCCGGTCGGCCGCCTCGCATCGCCTTCCGAGCGACGACGGGGGACAATGCCCGCTCGCGCCAGGGTCTGGAGGTGGTGCGTCAAGAGGTTGGTGGGGATCCCCAGCGCCATGGCCAAGTCTGAAGACGAGGCGTCGCCCAACGCGAGAGTGTCGACGATGCGCAGCCGAGCTCTATCCCCGAGCGCCGCAAAGGCGGCTGCTCGGGCGCTCGTATCCGAAATTCGCTCATCGATCATTGAGTCAATTCTGATTGATCAATAGACGCGGGTCAATGGATGGCGCATGAACTCTTCCCGGCGCAGGCTGTGACTCGCTGGCGCAGTAGCGCCCCGACGCCTGCCCTGTGCGCCACGGTGGTCGTCGGCTCGCTACGTCAGGTGAGTGAGTTGCCGATAGCGGGAGTGGCCATAGGTCGAGTGGTTTCGACCCTGGGTAGTAGGGGCGCGGCATGCTGCGCTGACTACATCAGGGGGTGCGATGGCCATGGAGGAATCATCCGGTCGGGATTCGATGCCAGCTGCGCCGGTACCCCCTGCGCGATCGAGTTCTCTCGCGATGACTTCCCGTTCGTGCGCGCAGCGGGAGAGGTCGTGCGATGCCGAGGAGGACAGGCTGCTGCTTACGCCGGAGCAGGACGCACGAGCGGTGTGGGCGCTGGCGGTGTTCAAGGCGAAGCGCGACGCGTTCTTGGCGGGAGTATCGCTAGAGCAGCTCGACTCGGATGTCTGGGTTGTCGACGTAGATGCGGTCCACGCCGAAGTCGCGTAGCAGTCTCTGCCGCAGAACGATGGGTGCTGATTCGTCTTCCAGTCCTTGGGTGAGCTCGGCGAACCGTTCGGCTATCTCTCCGGCGAAGGGGAGAACCTCGATCTGCGCACTGTCGCCGAGATCTGCCAGCTCGGCCCGCGCCGCGCTGACGGCCTCATCGGTACGTCGCTTCGTCGACGCGAGGTCGTCGTCGTCGAGAAGGCCTTTGATGGCCAGTCGCTTGGCGTTCTTCCACTCTGCTTCGGCCTCCGAGATGCGGGCTTCGAGCGCAGCTCGTCTGCGGGCGTGTTCGTTTTTGGAGACGCCGCGGCTGACGGCGACCCGGACTGTGGCGCCACCGCGGATCGGCTGCGATCCGACACCTTTGATGATGCGGTCAGCCAGCATGCTGTTCACGCGCTTGCAGGTGCCTGGGAAGCCTTCCTTGGCGACCATTCCTGGTCGGGTGCCGGGGCAGTAGAACCTGATACGTACCGCCATGTTCGGTTTGCCAGGATTGTCGACCCGGGCGTACATACGGTGCCCGCAGCGGGCGCAATAGACGAAGCGATCCAGGACGTGCTCGGGAACGATGCGTTTCTTCATTCGGCGTTCGCCGCGTCGAGCCATGCGTTCGGTGTGCACGCGATCCCAAAGGTCAGGATCCACGAGCGGACCGAGCGGGGAAGCCATCACGACACGTCCGGGGTCGTCCTCGGCGCGCGCTTCGAGGTAAGCCTTACCGTTCTCGTCGCGCAGCACCTGCCGCCGACCCCACACGAGCTCACCCTTGTAGAGCGGATTGTCGAGGATTCCGTTGATGGTGTTTCCGCCCCAGCCGGATCGTTGTGTCTTGGTCGGAACCGCGTGCGCATTCAATCGCCGCGCGATTTCGTCGGACGGGACGCCCTCGTCGGCCCATACGAAGATCTGTTTGAGCCAGGGATACTCGTCTGGGTGCAGCTCGAGCTCGCCCGAGCGCACCTTGCGGCCCCCGATGAAGGCCGGCATCCCGCTGGGAAGCTCGACGCCGTCGACAACCAGAGGCTTCATGCGTACGCCGTAGGCGGGACGCATGGCGATCGTTGAGCCGGCTGCGACCTTGGCGCGAAGATTGCGACGCGTGCGGCGCCTGACCTTGAGCACCTCGCCCTTCGCGTTCACGGCGCGAACATCGGCGTCGTACATCGCGTCCTCGTCGTGCGGATCGATCAGGCCGATGTCCTCGGTCACGAGGGTGATGCCGAGTCGCTTGCACACGGTGGTGATCTGCTGGCGCTGTCCGACACCTGCAGTGAGTCGCTCGAGCTCGTTGACGACCAGATAGTGCACGTCGCGGTGGGTCTCCAGATAGTCGAAGAGCTCCTGGAGACCGGGGCGGTCGGCAAAACTGCGAGACACACCCTCGTCGGCGAACGAGTGCACCAAGACGATGTCGTGTTCGGAGGCAACGGCGTCGTTGATCGCACGCTGCTCAGCCGTCGAACCCTGCTCGTCGGTCGAGTAGCGCGTGTAACCAACCCCGCGCCGCGTCTGCGGCCCGGCGTCACGGCGCCGTGCCTTCACAAGTGCATCGTAGCGCGATTACGTACAACTAGAACCGATGCCGTCCCACTTCGGCTCGAACGCATAGCCGCCGTCCGTCGGCACGCCCTTCACGGGCTTCGCGAGCATCGGCAGGATCGGCGGCATCACAGGAAGGTCCACGTGCTCACCGTAGGCGATTGGCGCGCCGATCGGGTCAGTGTTCGAGAGGACTCGGGTCGAGGAGGGGCACGTCCAGGTCGCTGTTGCGGAGGCGGTAGACCTGAAGCCTCAGGCCGTAGTACTTCTCCGTCTCCCCGACCCAGTCCATGCCGATGCGGCGTGCGGCGTGGATGCCGCGCTCGTTCCGGGGGCGTACGACGGCGAAGACCTCCTCCTCACCGTTGGCGAACGCGTAGTGGGCGAGGGCGTGTCCGGCTTCCGACCCCAGGCCCCGTCCCCAGGCCCAGGGTGCGAGCTGGTAGCCCACCTCCAGGTCTTCGCCCTCCGGGGGAAGCGGGAGGATCTGTGCCGATCCCGCGACACGTCCGCTCTCGATCTCCTCGACCGCCCATCGGCCAGTCGCTCGGCCGGCGGGTCCGGGAGGTGCGGCCAGCCAGCTGCTGATCATCGCCCGCATGGCGTCGACGTCGGCGACCTGTTCCATGGCCGGCGCCAGCCAGCGGGCGACCTCGGCGCTGCCGTAGATCTCGAGCGCCGCGGGAGCGTCGTCCTCGCGCCATGGCCGAAGCCGCACCCGCGCCGTACGGATGGTCGAACCATCGATCGTGACGTCATCGGCCAACGTGAGCTCCTCGACAGGGTGTGCCGCATCCGCCGATCGCGTCGAGGAGACGGGTGCGACACAGGAAGTGACTCGACGATAGCGCGCTCCGCCCAGTCCGGTGAGGGATCATGCTGAGTCAGTGCGGTGAGCGCAGCCCTTCCCGTCTACAGTTGTCCCGTGCGTTTCGGCGTACGTTCCCCGGTTGGTCTGCCGGCAGGGCCCGCCTGACTTTGAATCAGGACTAGCGACGTAGGTTCGACTCCTACCCGGGGAGCCACAATTGAGCGTGAATCGCCCCATCTGGCGGGGGAGCGAGGAGCCGGAACCGGCCCACTTGCTAACGCCGTTGCTAACACGCATTACTGATTCCCCTCCTCGCTGTCGTCCTCGTCGTCCTCGATGAAGAGATCTGCAAACGTCTGAGCAGCGCTCGCGCCCTGGTCGCTCAGAACGTGCGCGTAGACGCGAAGCGTCATCGAGGGATCGCGGTGCCCGAGACGAGCAGCGACGACGTGAACCGGCACACCGGCTTTCAGTAGCAACGTCGCGTGGACGTGGCGGAGGTCGTGGAGACGGATCGACGGAAGAGGGTTCTTCGAGGTGTGAAGACTCTTGATCACCCGGCGCATAATCTCGCCGGGAAGGTCAGTCCTGAGCGGCGTACCCATCTCCATCCGGAACACCCGGTCGTTGTCCGGCCAGGAGGCCCCGACCAGTTCGCGCTCCTTCTCCTGGCGCTCCTTGTGGGATCGGAGAACAGCCACGGTTCCAGCATCGATGCTGACCCGTCGGGCACGGCCGGTCTTGGTTCCTCCGTCGACCCGGTGGCCACGAACGATCGCCGTTGAGCCCCGGATCCAGATGTGCGGGTCTGAGCCGTCGAGGACGACGTTCGACCACTGGAGATAGAAGAGCTCACCTCGTCGAGCGCCGGTGTAGGCAGCGACCCGGAAGAACGGCCCGAGCCGATCAGCCGCCACGGCGTCGAGGAACCGGGCTAGTTGCTTGGCGTCCCAGATGTCATGCACTGCGGTCACCCCTTGTGACTTCGGGCGCTTGGCCTTGAGCGCCGGGTTGCTGGCCAGAATCTGATCCGTGTTGACGGCATCGTTGAGTGCCTTCCGGAGGACCGAATGCACGTAGTTGACCGTCCGAGGCGACAGCGGCCCGCCGTCCTTTCCGCCCTCCCGCAGGAGGTAGGCGTAGAAGGTGCTCAGCGTCGACGGCTTCACCGACTGGAGCCGCATCTTGCCGAGGCGAGGCACGATGTAGCGCGCGATCATCAGCCGGTAGTCCTCAGCCGTCTTCGGCCGAACCTCCATCCGGTGCGCATCGAGCCACTGAGCCAAGTACTCCTCAACGGTCGTCGACTTCCGGTGTACGAACTCACCTCGACGAGCAGCAACGCGCGCCTCATCGCGAGCGTTCTTGGCCTCCTCGGCAGTGGCAAAGCCGCCCTTCCACTTGGGCTTGCTGACGCCGTTGGCATCCGTCACCCGGATGACGTAGGACCATGTGCTTCCACGCTTGACGATGCCGTCCTTCACCTTGCCCATCAGGCGGCCCTCAGCCCCTCGACGTACTGCACCACGTCGGAGCCACGAACGCGGCGGATGCCGTCGATCTTCACGGAGGGCAGGTGTCCGACCCGCACCAGTTCGTACGTCTTCGACCGGCTCAGGCTGAGGTAAAACGCAACCTCGCTGATCCGATAGAGCAACTTCTCATCCATCTCACTTCCCCTTCTCGTTGGTGGTGTTCTTGGTCTGGGCTCGCCACTGGTCGTACTCGCGGGCACGGGCCGCAGCAGCAAGGGCGAGGGCTTCGTCACCGGGGGAGGTCCAGCCGGTGCCTTCGAAGCGCCAGGAGCCGACGACGAGGGTCGTCTCCTCATCGGCCAGGACCCACGCCTCTAGTTCGTCGAGGTCGAGCAGGACCGCGCGGGCTTCTTCGTTGTGCTCGGCAGCGGCGCGGAGTTCGGCATAGCGAGCACGGGCGCGGCGGAGCCTGCCCAGGGTGATCGAGTAGCGCCGGGACTTGGTGGAGAAGTGGCCCCGGAACCCGAGCATGTGCGCCCACTTGCCGAGCAGGTCGTACGGGTTGACGGCCGACTTGGCGGGCTTCTCGGCCTGGCCGGGGAGCCGGTTGGAGGCCTCGTTGATCCCGTAGTGGGCGATCGCGCGCATGGCCAGGCGGTGACAGCGGCTGCCCATCGCGGCCAGGTGGGGGCGCTGGGTCTCGGCGGAGCGGATCGAGTTGGCGTCCTTGGTGGCGTACTTGGCCAGGTACCCGGCGACCTGGCCGGGGGTCAGGGTGCCGTCGGGGTCGTCGGTGCGGTGACCGTCACGGACAACGCGGACGTCGAGTTGCTTGCCCCACTTCAAGATGCGTTCGGTGTTGTCGTCGGCATCGATCGGGGGAGCGGTGTAGGTGACGGTGCCGGCGGAGGTCTCGACGAGCTGCGCCAGGTCGTGGCCGTCGATCGGTGCCGGCGAACCAGGACCGTCCGAGCCGTCGAGCCGGATGAGGGCGTGGAAGTGGACCAGGCCCCGGGCTTGGTACTCGGCGACCTTGGCGAACTGGACCGTGGCGAGGTGGCGGAGATCCTTCTCCTTGACGCCCAGGTGATCGGCCAGGGCGCGGCGGAGCGCGATGGTCGTACGCCGCCACAACTCGGGGGCGAACCACTGCCAGATGATCGCGGAGTCGATGTCATGGCACTCAGAGCACAGCGGAGCGCCCACGATCGCGTCATCCTCAGCGTGCCGGGCCATGCACGAGATCGGCCGACCGTGGGGGCAGCGAGCGCCCTTGTCGCGGGAGCGCGGGCGACAACGGGAGTCGTCCTTGTGGTGCCGGTGCGAGGGGCTGCCGAAGCCGGGGGCGGTGAAGGTGGCGAAGAGGAGCGGGTTGTCTGCCACCGTGGCGGGGATGGTCTTCCCGCCGACCAGGCCGGAGTTGATCATGGCGAAGGTGTCGCGGGCGTACGTCCTCGAGCATGACGGGCAGACGTCGGCGCGGCGGTTGCCGCAGGGACGGTAGAGCACCCCGAGCGGGGCATTCGCGGACGAGAACGTGCCGACGAGATCCCCGGTTTCGGCGTCGAA
>NZ_JBHVKN010000103.1:0-17355 GCF_042798075.1 Nocardioides sp. NPDC057772 | reverse complement strand
GCGGTTCCTCGACATGGCAGACGACGTGATCGCCTTCCGACGTGGCCGGCTCACCGTCGTCCTCAACTGCGGCGCGGTGCCGACGCCCTTGCCCCCGGGCGAGGTCGTGATCTGCAGCGGCGAGCCGGTCGCCGCCGAGCTGCCGCCGGACTCCGCGGTCTGGCTGCTCGGCGACGGCTGAGCCAGCTCGGGCGAGCCCGGCTCAGCGGCGGTAGACCCTGGACTCCCACGGCGCCATCACCGGACCGTGGCCGGAGCCGATCACGAGATCGCCACGACATTCCTCGGCGAGCTCGCCCAGGTCGGCCTCGGCGCCGCTGAAGTTGGCGAGCACGGCCAGCTGACCGCTCTCGTGGCGACGGCGGAAGGCGAAGACCTGCGGATGGCTGTCGGTCAGCAGGGTGAAGTCGCCGTCGACCACGGCAGGGTCCTCGTGCCGCAGCTGGATCAGCCGGCGGTAGTGCGAGAGCACCGAGTCGGGGTCGTCTCGCTGCGCCGCGACGTTGATCTCCGTGTGGTTCGGGTTCACCGCGAGCCACGGCGTGCCAGTGGTGAAGCCGGCGTTGGGGGAGTCGTCCCACTGCATCGGCGTACGCCCGTTGTCGCGGGACATCGCCCGCAGCGAGCGCATCACGTCCTCGGGCTCCACGCCCAGGGCGATCGCCTCGTGGTAGTAGTTCACCGCCTCCACGTCGTCGAACTCGTCGATCGATGCGAACGGGTAGTTCGTCATCCCGATCTCGTCGCCCTGATAGACGAACGGGGTGCCTCGCTGCAGGTGCAGGACGGTGGCGAGCAGCTTGGCCGACTCCGTGCGCCAGCGGTCGTCGTCGCCGTACCGCGACACGACCCTCGGCTGGTCGTGGTTGTCCCAGTAGAGGCTGTTCCAGCCGACGTCAGCGAGCCCGGTCTGCCAGGCCGCGAGCCGTTCACGGAGCCGACCGAGGTCGAAGGGACGTACGTCCCACTTGAAGGTGCCGTGGTCGATCTCGACGTGCTCGTAGTGCAGGACCATGTCGAGCTCACGGCGTGCCGGATCGGTGTACTTCCGGCCCTCCTCGACCGTCGTCTCCCCGGTCTCGCCGACCAGCAGCAGGTCGCGGTCCTCGTAGCGGTCGAAGACCTCCCGGTGCATCTCGGCGAGGAACTCGTGGACGCGCGGCCCGTCGAGCACCGAGGCGCGCATGTTGCCGTAGCGCTGCCCCGGCATGACCGGTGCCTCCGGGAGATCCGGGTCCTTGGAGATCAGGTTCACCACATCCATCCGGAAGCCGTCGATGCCGCGGTCCAGCCACCAGCGCATGATGTCGTACACCGCGTGCCTGACCTCGGGGTTCTCCCAGTTCAGGTCCGGCTGCTTCCGGGTGAACAGGTGCAGGTAGTAGGCGGCCCTGCCCTCGCTGTAGGTCCAGGCCGGCCCGGAGAAGAACGACCCCCAGTTGTTGGGCTCGTCGCGCCACCAGTACCAGTCGCGCTTGGCGCTCTCCGGGCTCGAGCTCGAATCGACGAACCACGGGTGCTCGTCGGAGGTGTGGTTCGCGACGAGATCCATCACCAGCTTCATCCCGCGCTCGTGGAGCTCGGCGATCAGTGCGTCGAGCTCGGCCAGCGTCCCGTACGCCGGGTCGACATCGAGATAGTCGCTGACGTCGTAGCCGTTGTCGGCCATCGGCGAGGGGTAGACCGGGGAGATCCACAGCACGTCGACCCCGAGCCACTCGAGGTGGTCGAGGCGCTCCCTGATCCCGCGCAGGTCGCCCACCCCGTCGCCGTTCCCGTCGGCGAAGCTGCGCGGGTAGACCTGGTAGACGACCGCGGATCGCCACCAGCCCGGTCCGGTACGTCCAGAGGGTTCGATAACGGTCATGGCGTAGGCGGTAACCGGGCGAAGCGCGGTGCATACTCGACCCGGCGCTAGCGTGTGCGCATGGTACTGACCCACGACTACACGGTCTCGGTGGAGTGGACGGGCAACCGTGGCACCGGGACGAGCGGCTACCGCGACTACACCCGCGACCACGTCGTACGCATCGAGGGACTGCCCGACATCCTCGGCTCCTCCGACCCGACGTTCCGGGGCGACGCGAGCCGGCACAACCCCGAGCAGCTGCTGCTGACCTCGCTGGCGCAGTGCCACATGCTCTCCTACCTGCACCAGGCGGTGACGGTGGGCATCGTCGTCATCGACTACCACGACGCCGCGACCGCGACCATGGAGACGCAGGGGACCGGCGGCCGGTTCACCCGGGCCGTGCTCCACCCGGTCGTCACCGTGACCGACGAGTCCATGATCGAGGCCGCCACCTCCGCGCACCACCAGGCCCACCTGGACTGCTTCATCGCGAGCAGCGTGAACTTCCCGGTCGACGTCGAGCCGACCGTCATCGTCGGTGGGCTGACGCGGTAGACCCCTCTTCCGGGGGTAGGGCGGGAGTCGTCGCCGCCACGAAGATGCCGTCATGACGAGTACGACTTCGACGGATGCCCTGCTTGCTGCCCGCGATGCGCTGATCGCCCAGCGCCTCGACTACGCCGGGGCGCTCGACACCTTCCGCTGGCCCGACGTCGGGGAGAGCTTCAACTTCGCCCACGACTGGTTCGACCCGATGGCGCGGGGCAACGAGGCTCCGGCGCTGGTCATCGCCGAGCCGGACGGGTCGCGGGTTGCGTACTCCTTCGACGAGCTGGCCCGTCGCTCGAACGCGGTGGCGCGCTACCTCCAGCGGCTCGGTGTCGGTCGAGGCGACAGCGTGGTCGTCATGCTCGGCAACCAGGTCGAGCTGTGGGAGACGATGCTGGCGGCGATGAAGGTCGGCGCCGTCCTGATGCCGACGACGACGGCGGTCGGCACGGCGGAGCTGGTCGACCGGCTCGCGCGGGGCCAGGCTAAGGCGGTGGTCTGCAACGCCGAGGACACCGGCAAGTTCGACGGCGTCCCCGGCGACTACGTCCGGATCTGCGTGGGGGAGCAGGAGGGCTGGCACGGGTACGCCGCGGCCGCCGAGGAGAGCCAGGAGTCGCTCGAGCACCCCGGCAACGCCACGACCGACGCACTGCTGCTCTACTTCACCAGCGGCACCACGAGCCGGCCGAAGCTGGTCGAGCACACCCACTACACCTACCCGGTCGGGCACCTGTCGACGATGTACTGGCTCGGGCTCCGCCCCGGCGACGTGCACATGAACATCTCCAGCCCGGGCTGGGCCAAGCACGCCTGGTCCAACTTCTTCGCCCCCTGGCTCGCGGGAGCGACCGTCTTCGTGCTCAACTACACGCGCTTCGAGGCGGCCACGCTGCTTCAGCGGATCCGTGAGGAGCACGTCACCAGCATGTGCGCCCCACCGACGGTGTGGCGGATGCTGATCCAGGCCGACCTCAGCGGCGGGTGCGGCTCGCTGCGCGAGGCGATCAGCGCGGGGGAGCCGCTCAACCCCGAGGTCATCAGCCAGGTACGCCAGGCCTGGGGCCTCACCATCCGGGACGGCTTCGGGCAGACCGAGATGACCGCGACGATCGCCAACAGCCCCGGCCAGCCGGTCCGTCCGGGCTCGATGGGGCGCCCGCTCCCCGGCGTCCCCGTCGTGCTGGTCGACCCGATCGAGGGCACCGTGATCGACGGCCCGGGTGAAGGCGAGCTCTGCCTCGACCTCTCCGCACGGCCCGCCACCCTGATGACCGGCTACCGCGACGACGAGAAGCGCACCGCCGACGCGATGCGCGGCGGCTTCTTCCACACCGGCGACGTCGCCAGCCGCGACGCGGACGGCTACATCACCTACGTCGGTCGCACCGACGACGTCTTCAAGGCCTCCGACTACAAGGTCTCGCCCTTCGAGCTCGAGTCGGTCCTGATCGAGCACCCCGCGGTGGCCGAGGCGGCGGTCGTCCCCGCCCCGGACCCGGTGCGGCTCGCGGTGCCCAAGGCGTACGTCTCCCTCACGGCCGGCCACGAGCCGACCGCCGAGACCGCCCGGGCCATCCTCGAGTTCGCCCGCGACCACCTGCCGCCCTACCTGCGGGTGCGTCGCCTGGAGTTCTTCGACCTGCCCAAGACGATCTCCGGGAAGATCCGACGCGTCGAGCTCCGGGGCCGGGAGCAGGACATCGTCGACCAGCGGCCGCCGGGCGAGCACCGCTACGAGGACTTCTTCTCCCGCAGCTGAGACCTCGAGCGGGGCGTCACGGACGCACGGTCAGGCACTGCGTACTGATGCCGAAGGCGCCCTGCTCGTCGTGGAGCACGGTGGTCGTCACGCCCGCGCCCTCCGGGCCGAAGGAGACGGTCGTGTCGAGCCCCAGCCAGCCGGCGGCCGGGGCCCGGAAGAGGTGCGCGGTGAGGTCGAGGTTGGGGAAGCTGACGTCCTTCGGGTGGACCCGGACGGCGACGCCGTTGGTGATGTCGAGCAGCCCGGCGACCTGGGCCAGCCGGCTCACCTCCTCGCCGGCGACGAGCGGATGAGGCGTACGCACCCACGACTGCGCCCGCCCGGGGCCGAGGTCGCGGCGGCGCACCTCGACGGAGGCGATGAAGCCTCCGTCCCACAGCGAGGTCATGTCCCAGGCGGGCACCGCGTCCGGCGCGGGCATGGCCTCGTGATGGGTGCCGGAGAGCTCGCCGGTCGGGTAGCCGGCGGTCAGCCAGGCGCGCAGCAGCACGACGGGCCGGCCGCCGTGGCAGGCTCGCGCCTCGACGAGCTCGATCGTGCGGCCGGCACGAAGGACGGTGACCTCGACGTCGACCGGCTCGAGCGGGATCGTGCCGAGGATGTCGTAGCTGATCCGGGTGACCTGGAGCCCGTCGTCACGGCGGGCGTCGCGGTCCTGTTCGACCTCGTGCGCGAGCACGCCGAGGAGGGTGGCGATGTGCTGCGTGTCCGGGTCCCAGGCGCCACCGACGTGCTCCGTCGGCGTGAAGGTGCTCCGGCCGGTGCGGTGCCAGTAGCCCATCCGGCGGCTCAGAGGCCGAGCAGCGCGACGCTCTGCTCGCGCATGTCGATCTTGCGGACCTTGCCGGTCACCGTCATCGGGAACTCGTCGACGATGAGGACGTAGCGCGGCGACTTGTAGTGCGCGAGCTTGCCGTGGGCGAAGGCGCGGACGGCATCGGCGTCCAGCGGCTCGGCGCCGGGGCGCATCCGGATCCAGGCGCAGAGCTCCTCGCCGTACTTCTCGTCCGGAACACCGACCACCTGGGCCTCGGCGATGTCGGGGTGGGTGAAGAGGAACTCCTCGATCTCGCGCGGGTAGATGTTCTCCCCGCCGCGGATGACCATGTCCTTGATCCGCCCCACGACCACGCAATAGCCGTCCTCGCGCATGACGGCCAGGTCGCCGGTGTGCATCCAGCCGTCGGCGTCGATCGCCTCGGCGGTCTTGGTCTCGTCGTCCCAGTAGCCGAGCATCACCGAGTATCCGCGGGTGCAGAACTCGCCCGCGGTGCCGCGGGGGACGACCTCACCGGTGGCCGGGTCGACGATCTTGATCTCGACGTGCGGCGCGGCGCGGCCGATCGTCTCGGTGCGCCGCTCGAGGTCGTCGTCCGTGCGGGTCTGGCAGGAGACGGGCGAGGTCTCGGTCATCCCGTACGCGATCGCGACCTCGCTCATGTGCATCTCGCTCACGCACCGCTTCATGACCTCGATCGGGCACAGCGCGCCGGCCATGATCCCGGTGCGCAGCGTCGAGAGGTCGAACGAGGCGAACTCGGGGTCGTCCTGCATGGCGATGAACATCGTCGGCACGCCGTAGAGCGCCGTGCACCTCTCGTCCTGGACCGTCTGCAGCGTCGTACGCGGGTCGAAACCGGGGCCGGGGATCACCATGGTCGCGCCGTGGGTGGTGCAGCCGAGGTTCGCCATCACCATGCCGAAGCAGTGGTAGAACGGCACCGGGATGCAGAGCCGGTCCTCCTCGGTGAAGTGGATCGTCTCGGTGACGAAGAAGCCGTTGTTGAGGATGTTGCGGTGCGACAGCGTCGCGCCCTTCGGGAAGCCGGTGGTCCCCGACGTGTACTGGATGTTGATCGCGTCGTTCGGGTCCAGCGGGTAGTCGACATGGTCGGCCAGCCGCTCGCCACGGCCCGCGGCCAGCAGGGCGTCCCACTCCGGCGTACCCAGGAAGATCGTCTTCTCCAGCGCGCCGCAGTCCGCCTCGACCTCGCTGACGAGCTTGACGTAGTCGCTGGTCTTGAAGGCGGTCGCGCTGATCAGCAGCCGCACGCCGGACTGGTTGAGCGCGTAGGCGAGCTCGTGGGTGCGGTAGGCCGGATTGATGTTGACCAGGATCGCGCCGATCTTCGCGGTGGCGAACTGGACCATCGTCCACTCGGCGCAGTTGGGGGCCCAGATTCCGACCCTGTCACCCTTGCCGATCCCCGCCTTGCGGAGCCCGACCGCCAGCGCGTCCACCTCCGTGTTCAGCGCGGCGTACGTCCAGCGGCGGCCGGTGGCGATCTCGACGAGCGCCTCGCGGTCGCCGTGGCGAGCGACGGTGCGCTCGAAATTGGCTCCGATCGTCTCCTCGAGCAGCGGAACGTCGATGTCGCCACGGGCCGACGATGCGGTAAACGATGAGGTCTCGGTCATGCCGCGAGCATGACCGAGACCGTGGTGGTGGTCCCACCCCCGAAGGGGGGTGAGCGAGTACCGGATCAGGCGGGGGCGGGCTCCGCGTCGAGCTCGACGCGGCTGGTCTCCTTGGCGACCAGCAGGCACACGACGCTCAGCAGGGCCAGCGCGGTGAGGAAGTAGGCGATCCCGTCGGTGCCCCACCGCGACAGCAGGTCCTCGGCGATGACCAGCGGGACGGCGCCGCCGAGGATGCCGGCGATGTTGTAGCCCAGACCGGCGCCGGTGTAGCGGTACTTCGCCTGGAACGTCTCGGGCAGGAACGCCGCGATCGGGCCGTAGTTGAGACCGAGCACGCACAGCAGCAGGCTGTTGCCGAGCGCGAAGCTCGCGAAGCTGCCCGGCTGCATGACGCCGAAGGCCAGGGGGCCCGCCACGACGCCGAAGGCGGCGCCGAGGAGCAGGACCGTACGCCGGCCGAGCACGTCGGAGAGCCAGGCGGAGACGATGACCGTCACGCTCATCGCGAACGCGGCGACGATGACACCGAGCAGGGCCTGGGTCATGCTCAGCCCGAGGGTGCCGACGGCGTGGGCGACCATGAAGCTGGCGCCGGTGTAGAAGGCGCCGAAGACGATCGCCATGATGCCGCCGCCGAGCAGCACCTGGCGCCACTGGTCGCGGATGCAGCCGACGAACGGCAGGGCGCTGCGGGTGCCTGCCGACTGCACCTTCTTGAACGAGGGGGTCTCGGCGATGTTGAGTCGGACCCAGAGACCGACGCCGATCAGCACGGCGCTGGCCAGGAACGGGATGCGCCAGCCCCAGGCGGCGAAGGCGTCGGGCTCCATCAGCCGGAAGGTGGTCAGCATGGCTCCGGCCGCGATGATCAGACCCAGGCTGGGACCGAGCTGCGGGAACATGCTGTAGCGGCCGCGCTGGCCGTGGGCGGCGTACTCCGTGGTCAGGAGGGCGGCGCCGGCCCACTCGCCGCCGAGCGCGATGCCCTGTAGTGCCCGCAGCACGACCAGGATCACCACGGCGCTCTTGCCGATCGTCTCCACGCTCGGGATGAGACCGATCGCGAACGTCGAGGTGCCCATGATGAGCAGCGTCGTGATCAGCGTTGCCTTGCGGCCGATCCTGTCGCCGTAGTGGCCGAAGAGGATCGCGCCGAGGGGACGGAAGACGAACGCGACGCCGAAGGTCGCGATCGAAGCCAGGGTGCCTTCGGGGCCTCCCATGGACGGGAAGAAGATGGCGTTGAACACCAGGGCTGCGGCGAGTCCGTAGATGAGGAAGTCGTAGAACTCGATGGTGGTGCCGGTCAGTGACGCCGTCGCGACGCGGCGCATGGTGCGCCCGTCGACCTCGGCTCGGTTAGCCGCGATTTGGGCCATGATCGTGCCTCCTACTCGGATTGGTGCACCGAGTGTTGGGGCAGTCACAACATGTCCGATACCCCCGGACGAGTGCCCTCGAAAGAGGGGGTGTGCCTCTTGTTGCCTGTGATGATCGTCACTTACGCTCACGTCATGAGCACCAGCACCATCGCCGCAGAGGCGCCCTACGACGGGTCCCGGATCGCCCAGACGCTGGCCTCGTTCCGGAACGCGTCGGGGCTGGATCTCGCCTTCGGCGGCCCGGTCCGCGGTGACGGCACGGCCATCGACATCACCGCGACCTGCGGTGCGAAGGGCGTCTCGCTGCGCGGTCTGCGGGTCGTCAACGGGGAAGGCCTGGGCGGGAAGACCCTGCAGACCCGTCAGCCTGGCTCCGTCGACCACTACTACAGCGCTCGCGGGATCACCCACCTCTACGACACCGCCGTCGCCCAGGAGCAGATCCAGACCGTCGCGGCCCTGCCGATCCTGGTCGACCGGACCCCGAGGATGCTCATCTACCTCGCCTCCCGGTCACGGATCGGCCTCGGTGGCGTCTGGTTCGACGCGCTGCGACCACTGATCCGCACCCTCGAGCGGGAGATCCTCATCGACGACGAGGTGCGCAACCGGCTCTCCCGGCTGGCGCCCGCGCCCCGTCCTGCCCCGAGCGCGGTCGACGCCGCGGCGAAGCGGGATCTCGCCGAGCGCCGGGAGATGGCCGCCGAGCTCACCGACCTGGCCGGCCAGGTGATGGACCCGGACGTACGCAGCCGGCTGGAGGCCATGGTGCTGCGGCTCAACGGCACGGCGGGGGAGCGCAAGCCGGCGCAGCTGGCACCCGTCGTGCGGCTTGCGGCCCGCGAGATCGACGTGCTTCGCCAGGTGGCGCTCGGGAGCAGCAACCGCGAGGCCGCCGAGGCCCTCGGGATCGTGGAGAGCACCGTGAAGTCCTACCTCAAGAGCGCGACCCGCAAGCTCAACGCCAACAACCGGGTCCACGCCGTGCGGATGGCGCGCGAGGCCGGCCTCATCGACTGACGCCGCCCTCCTACGGGGGTACCGCCCGACGAGCCGGGTGCGCAGTATCTCGGCATGACGCATGGTGACTCGGGCGGAGTGTCGGAGAGGTGGCGTACCGCGCTCGCGGATGCCTTCGCAGGACTGCAGGCGGAGCGGCTGCCACCTGGGCAGAACGTGCTGCTGGGCCCGCTGGCCGGCGCGATCGAGCACGCGAGCCTGGGACGCGTCGACGCGTTCCGGGTCGGCGGCACCCCGCAGGTCGTACGCCGCACCCGCCGTTCACTCGCCGACGTACCCGACGAGCCGTTCAAGGTGTGCGTCCAGCGCCACGGGCGGTCCGTCGTCCGGCAGGGCGGCACCGAGATCGTGCTGAGGCCCGGGGACATCGCGATCTACGACACCAGCCGCCCCTACGAGCTGCGCTTCGACGAGCGGTGGGAGGTTCTTGCGATGACGCTTCCGCGCCGTGCGCTCGCCGCGTCGGACTCGGTCATCGAACGGTCGATGTCGCACGGCTGGACCGCGGCCGACGGCCGGACCGGCGTACTCGGGCATCTGCTCGGCAGCGCGGTCCGGGACACGCCGCAGCCCGGAGGAGCGACGCACCTGGGCGAGGCCGCGATCCAGCTGCTCTCGAGCCTCGTCGGCGGAGAGAACCAGGCCGACCCGGGAGAGGCGCTCCGGGCCCGCGTGATCGCTCACGTGGAGGCGCACGCCTCCGATCCCGACCTCAGCCACGACGCCGTCGCGGCCGCTCACGGGCTCTCGCCACGCAGCCTTCACCGGCTCTTCGAGGGCCAGCCGCGCTCCGCGATGGCGCATCTGCGCGAGTTCCGCCTGCTCGCGATCCGGGACGCGCTGCTCGACCCGGCCCAGGCCTCCCGCTCGACCGCGACGATCGCGAGCCGCTGGGGATTTCCCGACCCGTCCCACTTCGCCCGGACCTTCCGGTCCCGCTTCGGGGTCACGCCTGGCGCGCTCCGTAAAGGCTCCCTGACCCCGGTGTGAGCCGATCGTCCGAGCTGGCGCGGAAAGTCAACGAAGTTGGCGTTCCAGGGCGACACAGGTGTGACGCGTCACACATAACGTGACCTGGACCCGACCGGACCAACGGAGGAAAGCGCCTTGTCAACACATCCCGAGACGTCATCAGGCCTGTCGGTAGCGGGCCTCGCCGAGCACGAGATCGACCGCCGCCGCTTCGTCGGCTACCTCCTGGCAGCGGCCACCGTCACCGGCGCCGCCCAGATCGGCATCGGCCTCGGCACCCCGGCGGCGGCGGTCGTCCCGGGCGTACCGCAGCCGGCCGACCTCTACGACCTCAACGACCTGCTGACCGATGCCGCCCGCCCCACGGCGAACCTGATCCAGGTCGTCGTCGAGAAGGACGGCACCGCGTCGTTCGAGCTGCCCCGCGCCGAGGTCGGCCAGGGCATCACCACCTCGATCGCGATGCTGATCGCCGAGGAGCTCGACCTGCCGCTCGGCAAGGTGAACGTCACCCTGTCCAAGGCGCGTCCCGAGCTGATCTGGAACCAGATGACGGGTGGCTCCAACACGATCCACGCGATGTACACGCCCGTACGTGTGGCCGCGGCCATCGCCCGCCGCGCGCTGCTCGACGCCGCGGCGATCGCGCTCGCACAGCCCCACGACACCCTCTCCGTCTACGAGGGCGTGATCACCGCCCCCGGTGGCGCCTCGATCTCCTACGGCGAGCTCGCCACCTCGGCGGCCGCCCTGGTGACGAAGGTCGTCGACGTCGACCTCAAGCCGAAGTCCGACTTCGCGATGATCGGCACCCCGCGGCGCCGCAAGGACGCCCTGGACGCGGTCACCGGGAAGAAGCAGTTCGCGATGGACCTCGATGTCCCCGACGCCCTGCCGGCGATGGTGTGCCGCGCCCCCGAGCACAACGGCACCGTACGGTCCGTACGCAACAAGGCTGAGGTCGAGGCGATGCCGGGTGTGACGCACGTCGTCACGATCCCGACCGGCGTCGCCGTACGCGCCGGCACCTTCGGCCAGTGCATCAACGCCGTCCGTGCCCTCGACGTCGAGTGGAACCCCGGCACCGTGAGCGGCAGGTCCGACGCCGACGTCCTCGAGGAGCTCCGCGGCATCCAGCGCCCGATGGCGGTGCCGAACGTGCAGGAGCTACTCGGCACCGTGACCGACGCCGTGGGTGGTCTGACCGGCGGCCTCACCGCCGCCGACGTCAAGACGCTCGACACCGACTTCGTCTTCTACACCCGTAGCGGCTCACCGCTGGAGACCAACTGCGCGGTCGCCGACGTCCGCGACGACAAGGCGACGATCTGGGCCGGTTCGAAGACCCCGATCGTGGCCGCCGAGGCCATCGCGCTCGAGCTCGGACTTCCGCCGACGGCCGTGACGTTCAACGTCGTCGAGTCCGGCGGCTCCTTCGGCCGCAAGCTCTTCTGGGACGCCGCCCTGGAGGCTGCCCTCGTGTCGCAGAAGTGCCAGGCGCCGGTCCGGCTGATGTGGCACCGTGCCGACGAGCCCCGCCAGGGCCGCAACCATCCGATGGCGACCTCCCGGGTGCGTACGGTCTGGGCGGGGGACAACATCCTCTCCGTCGAGCAGCAGCACACCTGCACCGCCACCGACTACCGCCACGGCTTCGGCGAGATCCTGACCTCGACCGCCATCTCCCTCCCGGCGGGTGTGAGCAACCTGGGCGTCTCGGAGACCATCTTCGTGACCTCCCAGCAGGTGCCGTACGACTTCGGGGTCACCACCCAGGGGCTCATGGAGACAACCAGCAAGGCGATCAACTCCGGCGCGGTCCGCAACGTCTACTCGCCCGACGTACGCGCGGCACTCGAGCTGACGATCGACCAGGTCGCGAAGAAGATGCGGCTGAACCCGGTCGAGTTCCGCCTGAAGTACGCCAAGGAGGACCGTCTGCGCCGCGTCATCAAGCAGGTGGCGGCCGCCGGCAACTGGGGCAGGTCGATGCCGGCCGGCATGGCCCAGGGCATCGCGGTGCACCAGGAGTACAAGGGCTACTCCGCCTGTCTGGTCGAGATCGACTGCCGCCCGGAGACCGTCAACCGGAAGATCTACAACGCCGTCACCGGTCCCCGGGTCACCAAGGTCACCTTCGCCATCGACTGCGGAGAGGTCATCAACCCCAAGGGCGTCGAGGCGCAGATGCAGGGCGGGATCATGGACGGCATCGCGCTCGCGCTGACCGCCAGCACCCACCTGGAGGACGGTCACTACCTCGAGGCCAGCTGGGACAACTACTTCTACACGCGGCAGTGGAACACCCCACCCGACGTACGCGTCTTCGTCATGGATCCGGTCACCGACATCCCCGGCGGTGCGGGGGAGGCCGGGGTCGCAGCCTCGTTCGCCGCGGTGGCCTGCGCCTACGCCCGGGCGACCGGCACCACGCCGACCTCCTTCCCGATCAACCACCACGACCCGATCTCGTTCGAGGTGAAGTCGTTCGTCCCGCCCGTGCCCGCCTCGCCGACCGACGGCCTCAGCTACACCTACTGAACAGGGGAAAGAGCATGCCCAACTACACCTTCAAGCTCAACGGGGAGAAGGTCACGGTCGACGTCGAGGACAGCGAGCGCCTGCTGTGGGTGCTGCGTGACGTGCTCGGCGTGCGTGGCCCGAAGTACGGCTGTGGGATCAACGTCTGCAAGGCCTGTACGTCCCACATCAACGGCAAGGCGTTCAACCCGTGCGCCACCCCGATCAGCGCCCTCGACGAGGACGACGAGGTCACCACGATCGAGGGCCTCGCCGACACCGTCCCCGGCGACGGCCTGCACCCGATGCAGGAGGCCTGGCTCGACGCCGACGTCGCCCAGTGCGGCTACTGCCAGCCCGGCCAGATCATGGCCGCGGTCGCGACGGTCAACAAGGCGCACGCCGAGGGCCGCTCAGTCACCGACGCCGACATCGACGAGATCCGCAACATCTGCCGCTGCGGCACCTACGTCCGGATCCGGGAGGCGATCAAGGCCGGCGCGGGCAAGATGGGCTGAATCCGCGGGCCCTGGTCACGTACGCTCACGGGGTGGCCATCATCGGAGTCATCGCCTGCGCCGCAGGCGGTGTGGAGCAGCTGTGCGACGAGCTGGTCACCCCGCTGGTGCACGCCGGCCACCAGGTGCCGGTGACCCTGACGCCCACGGCATTCACCTGGCTCAGCGCGAACGGGGAAGCCGACCGCATCGAGGCGGCCACCGGCTTCCCCGTACGCGGCGCGAGCCGCCTGCCCTGGGAGCCACGCACCCACCCGGCACAGCTCGACGTCATCGTCGTCGCCCCGGCGACGTTCAACAGCACCGCGAAGATCGCCCTCGGCCTGGCCGACAACCAGGCGCTCACGGTCGTCACCGAGAGCCTCACGACCGTCCCCGTCGTGCTTGTCCCGCTCATCAACGCCGCCCACGCCGAGCACCCCGCGTGGGCGTCCCACCTGGCCGCCCTCCGCGCCGCCGGCGTACACCTCATCGAGGGCCCTGACGTGTGGCCGCTCCACCCACCCCGCCAGATGCCACCGGAGCAGAAACTGCCGTGGAAGGCGATCGTCGAGGCCGCCGAGCGAGGAATCAGATCAGACGAACGGCGCGCGTGACCACGGACGCCGCCACGGATGCCAGCCGTGGCAACCGAGAAGAGATCGGCTGTCGCCCGCATCCCAGCTCACGACACACCAGGGAGCGCCGAGCGGTTCCCGTTGGACGAAGGCCGTCGACCAGGCACCGGCCCGCCGGGGGCGTAACGCTCTGTCGACAGCTGGTCGGCGGAGACCCACTCCGTCGACCAGTCAGTCGGCGTTGTCATGCGCACGATCTGAGCCCACCACACGTACTTGCCGAACTGATCTGCCGGTGAGTGCGCCCAGGCCAGGAGGAACACCGGGTCTCCTTCGCTTCCCGGCGAGGGCGACAGGTGCCGCCAGCAGTGCCGCGCCTCCGGACGGGGCACGATGATCGGTGGCTCAAGGCCGGGCGGCTTCGAGGAACCTGGCGTGCGGGTCATGAATCGATCATACGTTCGATTCGGTCCGAGTTGATCTCCGGGTAGGGCGCCGGCCTCGCCGGGACGCAATGAAAGAACCCCGCCTGATGCTCAGGCGGGGTTCTCGGTGGTGGACGATACTGGGTTTGAACCAGTCCGCCCTGGATGACGCCTTTGTGCTGGTCGGCAGCGTGAACGTACCTTCTGATCAGGGAAAACACATCGCTGCGTTTCGGGTCACAAGTGGTCACGACTGGCCAGATCTTGACCCCCAACGGCTACAGAACGGCTACGAAGCCGTTCACGGAATCCAGGGGAGACCATGGTCAAGAAGTCGGCGCAGGGCAAGCGCAAGTTCGGTCAGCTTTATACGTTGGGCAGCGGACGCATCCAGGCGCGCTACACCGGTCCGGACGGCCGGCGCCATCCGGCGCCGATGACCTTCGAAGACAGTGACGCCGCGACGGCGTGGCTCCTGCGTGAGCGTCGCTTGCTCGAGGAAGATCCGACGGGTTGGACGCCGCCTAAGGCACGCGCAGCGAAGAAGAAGTCTCAGGCGGTCACCTTTGGCGCGTTCGCCGAGCGGTGGCTGCTGACGCGCAAGGTCAAGGGGCGACCGCTTGCGGGACGAACGCGTGACCACTACCAGGATCTCCTGGATCGCTTTATCCTCCCGACATTCGAAGAGACGGTCGTCAAGCACATCACGCCCGAGATGGTTGACGACTGGTACGACGCAACTGCTCTGGATACGCCGACCTACCGTGCCCATGCGTACGGCTTGCTGCGAACGATCTTGAAGACCGCGGTCGAGCGCAACGTGATCCCGGCCAACCCGGCTCACGTGAGAGGAGCGGGGTCGGTGAGTGCTGCACACGATGTCGAGACCGCAACGCTGAACGAGGTCGCGACGATCGTTGCCATGATGCCTGCGAAGCAGCGGCTCATGATCTTGCTCGGAGCGTGGTGCTCCAACCGTTACGGCGAGATCGCCGAGCTCAGACGCCGCGACATCGATCTCAAGCGCATGGTGATCCGCGTGCGCCGCGAGGTCGTCTGGGTCAAGGATGCGGACGGACGCTATGTCGCCACGGTGAAGGCGCCGAAGACCGATGCTGGCAGCCGTGACGCTCCGATCCCTCCCCACCTCGTTCCCGATATCAAGGACCACCTCAAGCATCATGCGGCCGACGGTCTCGACGGGCTGCTCTTCCCGAACGCCCAGGGCGGGCAGATCCGTCACAGCACCTTCTACGGCCAGGCGCCGGTCATCGACAAAAAGACGAAGAAGATCCGCCGCAAGGGGCATGGTTGGTACGCCGCCCGCCATGCGGCCGGTCGTCCCGATCTCCACTTCCACGACCTGCGCCACACCGCCCTGACCAATGCTGCGATCGCCGGCGCCACGATCGCTGAACTGATGGCCCTCGCCGGCCACTCGACGCCCGCCGCCGCGATGCGCTACCAGCACGCCGCCCGCGACCGAATGCAGGACCTCGCCAAGCGCCTGTCGGAGATGGCAGTCGGAGAGTTGGGCGCCAACGAGGGCTCGAGCCGATCTGGCAGCGCGGCGTAGGACGGTCACTCCACCCAGCGGGCGCTCGGGACCTGGTGTCCTGATGCCTCCAGGTCAGTCCGCTTGATGCGGATCGCCCTCGGTCCGAAGCGGTACGCAACCAGCGTTCCCGCCGCGATACGCCGGCGAAGGGTCTTGACCGACTGGCCAACGACTTCGGCTGCCTCGGGCAAAGAGAGGTAGATGTCGTGTGTCTGCTTGTGGGCTGTGCGCATGCGGTGCTCCTATCCTCGTGTGCCGACGTTGACGTTCGGCACACAGCTATTAGGTGCTCCATCGGCCCCGATCGACCTCCGTGGGCTCGTCTGGGCGATAGCACAAGCCAGATGAGGCGCCTCTAACTGCTTGCGCAGGTATGCCATGGTGGCACTCGTGAGGATCCCGTTCCCCGAAATCGCGTTGAGGGCGTTCAGTCGCCAGCTCGGCAGTCCTTCAGGTCCCTTGGGAGGCGTGGTCGCACGCATTCTCAACAAGGGCAATCGCACCGCCACTGAATCGGCCGTGAAGGCACTCGACCTGAAGGGCGACGAGGTCGTCGCCGACATGGGGTTCGGTGGTGGGGTCGGGCTTCAGTTGCTCCTTGCGGCGTCCCCGCACGGCAACGTGCTCGGGATCGAACCGTCTGGCGACATGCTCTCACGGGCGAGGCGAACATTCGGCGAGGCGGTGGCTGCAGGACGTCTGGTTCTCCACGAAGCGACGATGTCGTCGCTGCCGGTCGCCGATGGGGAGCTCGATGGCTGGATCAGCCTGAACACGATCTACTTCATCCCCGAGCTGGAACCCGCATTCGCGGAGCTGTCGCGGGTTCTCGCGCCCGATGGCCGCGGCGTGCTCGGCATCGCCGACCCGGACTGGATGGCATCGCAGCCGTTCGTCAAGCAGAACTTCTTACTGCGCTCAGTCGATGACGTCATCGGCCAACTCCAAGAGGCAGGTTTCGCCGTCGAACGGATCGAGCTCGACCGCGATGGATCCTTGTACAACCTCTTGGTCTGTACACACTGAGCACCGCCCCCGTCGTCGGGGTGTGAACGGCGACCCCAGAAGCCGGTTCAAACAAAGGCGACGGGTTGTGCCCTAGGTCACGTCGTGGCGTCAGGGTTTCTTCAGGATCGGCTGCTAACTTGGGCCGCGCCGGACTGTTGAGGATGACGACGCAAGGGGGCGTATGTACTCGGGTGCCAACGCGGCCGTCTCGTCCCGTTTTCGTCGCTTCGCGTTCTCTGCAAGTCAGTCCCGTGTCGTGGTGGCCCTGATGGCGGCCATGGTGTTTGCAGTGCATCTGCTGAGCATGCACAGCGGTCACCACGGAGGTTCCGACCATGGCGTCGTTGAGCCTGTTGCTGAGTCGGTGACTCTGGCAGCGGCCGATCTCGGCGAGAGTGAGCAAGACGCGGTCGGGCATGCGGACGACGGCGCTTGGACCGGTTTCGCCGGTGACGTGGACGCAGTCGCTGTTGAGCATCCTCATGGCGAGTACGAGTGCGGCGAGATCACTCAATCGCGTCTTGGAGTCGCTGCATCGGCGCTGACACCTGCCCTGGGATGCTTGTGGGTCCTCCCTCGCCCCGTGGCGCTCATCCAGTCTCAGGACCCCTTTGATCTGCCGCGGTGGACCCCGCATCCCGTTCGTGAACTCGGAGTGCAGCGGGTCTAGGAGCCGACGTCGTTCGACGACGCCTTCCTAGACCTTTCACGCACCTTTCGACTTCATGAACGAAGGAACTTTGGCATGCCCGAAAACATCCACGACTCCCTGATCACCTGCGTTGGCGATACCCCGCTGCTGCGGTTG
>NZ_JBHVKN010000102.1:0-17408 GCF_042798075.1 Nocardioides sp. NPDC057772 | reverse complement strand
GTCGACGTCGTACTGCCCCTCACCCAGGATGCGAACGATCACTGCTCGGCCTTCTTCTCGGTCGACTCCACGTCGATCACCGGCGCGTTGGCGTCGGCGCCGGGCAGCGCCTGCGTCTGCTGCGGGGAGCTGAGGCCCTTGAGCGCGGCGAGCTCGGCCTCGACGTCGTTGGTCGAGCTGAGCGCGTCGAGCTGACGGGTGATGTCGTCGGACGGTCCGGCGGTGAGGTCGTCGAGGGCGCCCGAGGCGAGCAGCTCGTCAACGGCACCCGCGCGGGCCTGCATCTCGAGGGTCTTGTCCTCGGCCCGCTGCATCGCCAGGCCGATGTCGCCCATCTCCTCACCGATGCCGGAGACGGCCTCGTTGATCCGGGTCTGCGCCTCGGCGGCGGTGTAGGTCGCCTTGATGGTCTCCTTCTTGGTGCGGAAGGCCTCCACCTTGGCCTGCAGCCGCTGCTGGGCGAGGGTGAGCTTCTCCTCCTCACCCTGGAGGGTGGCGAGCTGCGTGTTGAGATCGTTGATCTGGCTCGTCAGTCCCGACTTGCGGGTCAGCGCCTCGCGAGCGAGATCCTCGCGGTTCATCTCGATGGCCTTCTGGGCCTGTCCGGTGAGCTTGTCGGACTGCTGCTTGAGCCCGTTGATCTGCAGCTCGACGCGCTTGCGGCTGGTCGCGACGTCCGCGACGCCGCGGCGCACCTGCTGCAGCATCTGAAGCTGCTTCTGGTAGCTGTAGTCGAGCACCTCCCGTGGGTCCTCGGCCTTGTCGAGCGCCTTGTTTGCCTTCGCCTTGAAGACCAGGCTCAGCCGCTTCATCACACTCATCGGTTCCCTTTACGCCTCTCATATGCGGCCGACCGCCGGCCGCCCCGCGTCGTCGCTTGCCGCTGGACTCTCGTCGTCCTAGGACAAGTGTTGCCTCTCACCTTAGGTCGGGTCCACAAAACTCGCTGTCAAGGCCGCTCGGGATATCCTGTGTGTGTCCCAGCCAACAGGTAAGAGGTCACTTAAGTTGTTCGGTCGCAAGTCCCCCGCCCCGCAGGTCGTCGAGCCCGAGAGCCCGGTCAAGGAGACCGGCAAGGGTCGCCCGACCCCCACGCGCAAGGAAGCGGAGGCGGCACGCAAGGCGCGCCTGAAGCAGCCGCGTACGCGCAAGGAGATCAACGCCGCCAACCGCGCCCAGCGCGCCGAGCAGGGCGAGAAGATGCGCCAGGCGATGAAGACCGGCGACGAGCGCTACCTGCCGCTGCGCGACAAGGGCCCGGTCAAGCGCTTCATCCGCGACTGGATCGACGCCCGGTTCACCTTCGCCGAGATCGTGCTCCCGGTGCTGATCATCGCGCTGGTGGTGCCCTACGTCAGCCTCGAGCTGGCGATGTACTCCCAGCTCTTCACCCTCGTCGTGATGGCCACCGTGGTCGTCAACCTGATCGCGCTGCGCTTCCTGCTCCGCAAGGAGCTCAAGCGCCGCTTCCCCGACAACGACCTCAAGGGCACCACCTACTACGCGATCATGCGGGCCATCCAGATCCGCCCGCTGCGCCTGCCCAAGCCGCAGGTCAAGATCGGCACCCAGCTCCCCGACGACTACCGCTGATCTTCGACCGGAGCGTCCTCGACCTCGCACACGAGGCTCGCTCCGCCCACGCGGTCCTGGAAGCTCCATGAGCTGGCCAGGTCGGTCAGCTTCTCGGCGACGTAGGGCTCCGGTGCCGCTGCGGGCATCGAGGTGAGCGTCCAGACCGTGGAGAGCTCGACCCGGGTCGGGGTACGCCAGGCCAGCTTGACCCAGATCTCGCCGGGCAGGTTCGTGAGGGCCACATGGACACCGAAGGCGGCGAGCACCTCGAGCCGGTTGGCGGCGCGGTCGCCGACGACCCGGGAGTCGGTCCATGCCCGCACCTGGCCCATCGCCTGGTCCGGCGTCAGCAGGTCCGCCGCTTGTTCGCGCTCCGTGTCGTGGACGTGGTTGCTCATCAACTGACCTCTCGGGTGGGGGATGGTGTGTCCGGAGCCGCCTGGATGTCCCAGATGGTGTCGAGACCGGCGCGGCGGAGCCGACCGGCGAGGGCTGGGTCGGCGTTCCGGAGATGGACGGGCACGCCCCGCGTACCGCAGCGGCGCTTCGCCCACAACAGTGCGGCGACCGTCGTCGAGGAGAACCGGGTCAGCCCGGTCAGATCGACCACGACCGCCTCGGGACCGCCCGCGAGCATCTCCGCGAGCCGCCAACGCAGGTTGTGGACAGCCCGCCGGCAGGTGGCGTCCGAGAACGGGACGACGACGGTCTCCTCGACCGGGTAGAAGTCTTCCTCGCTCATGCCGCCAACCCTGACCGCCACGTATGAAGGTCCCTTCGCAGTTTCGTGTCAGTTTCGTGTCACTTCCCGCCCGCAGACCACAACGGCGCGGTGTCGTCACCGCTCGGATGAGACGATCCGAGACGTGCAAGAGGCAGCAAGACGAGTGCTCATCCTGGAGGACGACTACGGGCTGCGTACGTCACTCCGACTCTTCCTCGAGCAGGAGGGATACGCGGTCGGCGAGGCGGACGACGCCGAGGTCGCCCTCGCCCTGGACGGCGAGCGGCCCTTCGACGTGATGCTCGTCGACCTGATGCTCGGCGGCATCGACGGGTTCACCTTCATCCGCAGCATCCGCCCGCGCACGACCGCGCCGATCATCGTGATCAGTGCCCGCGACGGCGCCAAGGACGTGGTCGCGGCGCTCGAAGCGGGAGCCGACGACTACGTACGCAAGCCGTTCGACGTCGCCGAGGTCAGGGCCCGGATCAAGGCGGCGCTGCGGCGCCCCGACTACCCGCTCGTGCCCGCCGCCGGGGGCTACACACCGGCCAGCGGAATCGTGCTCGACTCGACCGACGGACCCCTCGTCTTCGATCCGGCCGCCGCGACCCTGCGCCGCGGAGCCGAGGACCTCCACCTGACCAGCACGGAGTTCAAGCTTCTGCTCGCCTTGGCGGCCAGCCCGGGCCGGGTGATGACCCGCGAGAACCTGGTCAGCCAGATGTGGCCGGAGGGTCATCACGGCGACGTCCGGGTCGTCGACGTGCACGTCAGCCGGCTGCGGAACAAGGTCGACACCGACCCGGATGTTCGCGGCGTCATCTCGACGGTTCGCGGGCTGGGCTATCGGCTGGACCCGCGATGAGCCGGTGGCCGCCCCGTCGGGGGCTCCGCACCAACGTGGTCGCCACGTTCGCCGCCGGCGCGCTGCTGATCAGCCTGATCCTCGCCTTCGGCACCTACTTCTCCGCGCGTCACTATCTGATCGTGCAACGCGAGCGGAACGCCCTGCAGCAGGCCTACATCGACGCCGCGCTGGTCAAGGAACGGCTGCGCACCAACGGGGTGAGCGTCGCCGAGGTGCTCGCCGAGATCGCTCCGCCGAGCCGCACCACGGTGCTCGTCCACCAGGACGGCCAGTGGTACTCCTCCGACCTCACCACACCCGTCCGCGACGCCACCCGCAACGTGGTCAGAAGCGTCGAGGAGGGCGAGGTCGCGCTCTCCTGGAACGACGCCGGCGACCGGCCCAACATCGTGGTCGGGATCCCGCTCGAGGGCGTCGACGCCGACTACTACGAGGTCACCTACGCCAAGGAGCTCAGCCAGACCCTCGACACCATGGGCTACGCCCTCGCCATCTCGGCGGCACTGACGACCGTCGCCGGCGGCATCATGGGCTGGTACGCAGCCCGGCGGGTGCTGCGTCCGCTGCGACAGGTCGCCCTGGCCGCCGCGCGTATCTCCGCCGGCGAGCTCGACACCAGGGTCGAGGCGACCGACGATCCCGACCTGGCCACGCTGACCGGGTCGTTCAACACCATGGTCGACACCGTCGTCGAGCGTCTCGACCACGACGCCCGCTTCGCCGCCGACGTGAGCCACGAGCTCCGTACACCCGTGGCGACCCTCACCACCAGCCTGGGTGTCCTGCAGGGCGACCCCACCCTCTCACCGAGTTCCGCGACGGCCGTGGGCCTGATGTCCGGCGAGCTGGACCGGTTCCGCGGAGCACTGGAGGACCTGATCACGCTGGGGCGGCTCGACGCCGGGGTGCGTGAGTCGGAGTGGGAGGTGCTGGGCGTCGCCGGCCTGGTCGCCGCGATTCTGGCGGAGGCCGCGATCGGCAGCGAGGTGACCGTGGAGGTGCCCAGGGACCTGGAGATATACGCCGACCGGCTGCAGGTCCACCGAGCGCTGGCCAACCTGGTCCGCAACGCCGAGACCCACGGCGGTGGCCTCACCGCCGTGCACGCCTCCGCGCGGCGTGGCTACGCGGAGATCCACGTCGTCGACTCCGGCCCTGGCGTCCCCGCCGCCGAGCGGGAGCGCATCTTCGACCGGTTCGCCCGGATGGGTGCTCGCGGGGCGACCACCGGCAGCGGGCTCGGGCTGAGCATCGTCGAGCAGACCGCCCAGCTCCACGACGGCTCCGTCTGGTGCCGCGAGGCCGACTCCGGAGGCGCCGACTTCGTGCTCTCCCTCCCCGTGGCGCCCACGGCGCGGTCCTCCGCGGGCCGGGAGGTGACATGAGGGTGCTGCGTACGGCCTGGGCGGCGGGTGCCGCGGGTCTTCTCCTGCTCGGGGTCGCGTCGTGCGGCGTTCCCCATGACGACAAGGTGCGCACCGTCGACCCTTCCGAGGTGCCCTACCATCTGCTCGACGACTCGACCGAGGTGCCGTCGGATGCGGCCGGAGGTGCGACCGGACCGCGGCTCTACTGGGTCGACTCCCAGGAGCGACTCGTCGGCCGACCCGCGGGGAGCTTCTGCTCCAAGACCCTGACCGGCGTCGCCAGGAACATCCTCGACCAGCTCGGCGACGGTCCCTCCTCGCGCGATCTGGGCGAAGGCCTCGGCACGGCCATGCCGCCGGAAGGATGGCTGGAGCTGGTGGAGATCGCCGATCGCACCGCCCACCTCCGTGTCTCCGCCGACGACCAGATTGCCACCAACCGGGTCGTGCTCGCCACGGCGCAGACAGTGCTCTCGCTGACCTCGATCCCCGGCGTGGACCGGGTGGAGATGGAGTACGACGCCGGACCCCTGCAGGCACCGCGGTCATCTGGCGAGCTGGCCGACGGCCCGCTGCGGCACGACGACTACCGCAGCCTCCTCGCCGACCCCGCCGAGCAGCCCAAGGACGATCGGCTACGACACCGGGACCTCTGCCCCGGCTGAGCCGCTTCCCACTCAGGCCAGTCCGAGGACGTCTTCGAGGCCGATGGTGAGCCCTGGGCGCGCGCCGATGCCGCGGATCGCGGCGAGCACGCCGTGGGCGAAGGAGGCGTGGGAGAGCGAGTCGTGGCGGATGGTCAGCAGCTCGCCGACGCCGCCGAGGACGACCTCCTGGTGGGCGACCGAGCCGGACATCCGCAGCGAGTGGATCGGGATGCCCTCCACGGAGGCGCCACGGGCGCCGTCGAGCGCCGAGGTGGTCGCGTCGGGCGCCGGGCCCACGCCGGCCTCCCGGCGCGCCGCAGCAACGAGCTCGGCGGTCCTGCGCGCCGTACCGGAGGGAGCGTCGGCCTTCCGCTCGTGGTGGGTCTCGACGATCTCCACCGACGGAAAGTGGGCGGCGGCGAGCTCGGCGAAGCGCATCATCAGCACGGCGCCGACCGAGAAGTTGGGCACCACCATCGCGCCGACACCCGGCGCCTTCGCCAGCCAGGCCTCGAGCTGCTCGACACGGTCGGGGCCGAAGCCGGAGGTGCCGATCACCGTGTGCACGCCGTGGGACAGGCAGAACTCGGCGTTGCCCATGACCGCCTCGAGCGTGGTGACGTCGACGGCCACCTCGGCGCCGGCGTCCGTGATCGCCGACAGTTCGTCGCCGCGACCGATCCGCGCCGCGAGCTCCATGTCGTCGGCGGACTCCACGGCCTCGCAGACCGCCGAGCCGAGCTTGCCACGTGCACCGAGAACAGCCACCTTAATCATGGGGCCCAACCCTATAGATCACGCTCCAGCAACGATCTACCAGCATCCGGTGAACACTGTCCGGCGAGGGTCGTGCGCACAACGGTAGGTGGATCTGGCAGTCTTGGACCCATGGTGGTGCAGACGATCCCTGCTCGGATCCGTTGGGCCGTTGACTTCATGGACATCCAACCGAACGATCATGTCCTTGAAGTCGGCTGTGGCCCGGGGGCTGGTGCCGAGCTGATCTGTAGCCGGCTGGAGACCGGAAAGCTGTTTGCGATCGACCGCTCGGAGTCGGGCGTCGATCGTACGAAGCGACGCTGCGCGAAATACCTGGAGTCAGGGCGCCTCACGGTCCGCCAGATCGATCTCGCGACGCTGCGGGTGCCGGTCAAGCGGCTGACGAAGGTCTTCGCGTTCAACGTCAACCTGTTCTGGGTGCGCGACGCATCCGCCGAGATCGCGCTGCTCCATGAGCGCGTGCTCCCCGGCGGCACGGTCAACCTCTTCTACGAGGCCACCCAGCGCGAGCAGGTCCCCGAGATCATCGAGAAGTCGAGCAAGGCGCTGGCCGACGCCGGCTTCCGGGTCTCCATCGTCGACTCCAAGGTCCCCGCCGCCGTCGGGATCATCGGCAAGCGGTAGCCGCCGACATCCGCATCGCGAGACGAGCCCGCAAGCTTGACGGGGAGTTCTCGGGTTTGCGGGGTGTTTCAATGCCCGTCAACCCCAGGGATACCCGGTCGACCGGGTATCCCTGGGGACGGACTCAGGCCGGCCCGACGACCGCGAGGATCTCGGGCCGGGTGAGGATCTCGGCAGCGACCTCGCGACAGTCCTCCAGGGTGACCGCGTCGATGCGGGCCAGGACCTCGTCGATCGAGTAGAGCTCGCGGTGGACCAGCTCGGCTCGGCCGATGCGGGACATCCGGGAGGCGGAGTCCTCCAGGCCCAGCACGAGCCCGCCGCGCAGCTGGCCCTTGCCGAGCTCGAGCTCCTCGGCGGTGATGCCGTCGCGGGCGACGGCGGCCAGCTCGGAGCGTACGACCTCGAGGACCTCGTCGAGCTTGGCCGGCAGGCAGCCGACCTGGACCCCGAAGAGGCCCGTCTCGGCGTGGCTGTAGGCGTAGGAGTAGACCGAGTAGGCCAGGCCCCGGTGTTCGCGGACCTCCTGGAAGAGCCGTGACGAGGTCGCCCCGCCGACGGCGGTGTTGACCACCTCGAAGGCGAAACGGCGGTCGTCGCCGCGCTGCAGGCCCTCGCGGGCCAGGATCACGTTGACCTGCTCGAGCGGACGCTCGGCGCTGATCTCGCCGGCGACGACCTCGAGCGGCGCCCCTTCGCGCGGAGGAACCGGCGCCGCCGATCCCTGCAGGAACCCCGAGCCGGAGAAGGCCTTCTCCACCATCGCCACGACCTCGTCGTGGTCGACGTTGCCGGCGACCGCGACGACCATCCGGGGCGCGACGTAGTGCTCCCGGTAGAAGTCGTTGATCTCCTCGCGGGTCAGCGCGGAGATCGAGGCCTCCGTGCCGGCGATGCCCCGCCCGAGCGGCGTCTCGGCACCCCACGCCTGGGCCGCGACGAGATTGTGGATGACGTCGTCGGGGTCGTCGTCGTGCATCGCGATCTCGTCGAGGATCACGTCACGCTCGGCCTCGACGTCCTCGGCCGTGATCAGCGAGGAGGTCAGCATGTCGCCGACGACATCGATCGCCAGCGGCAGGTCGTCGTCGAGCACCCGCGCGTGGAAGCAGGTGTACTCCTTGGCGGTGTAGGCGTTGAACTCGCCGCCGACGCGGTCCATCGACGAGGAGATCTCCAAGGCCGTACGGGACGGGGTGCCCTTGAACAGCAGGTGCTCGAGGAAATGGGAGCAGCCGTGCTGACGCGCGGTCTCGTCGCGGGACCCGACGCCGATGAAGACGCCGACGGCGGCCGAGCGGACCCCGGCCATCTGCTCGGACACGATCCGCAGGCCCGAGGGGTGGACCGTACGGCGCACCAGCGACGTCACCGCGCCGTTGACCTCGGTCTGCTCGAGCGTGACGGTGGTGCCGGGCTCCTGGTTATAGCCGGAGGACCGGCCGACACCCTTGTGTCGACCGGTCCCTCGTGCCGAAGCGGAGCCAGAGGCATTCCACTCAGTAGTGCGTGACGCCAAGGTCACTCCTCGTCTGCGGCCTCGGTGGCGGTCTCAGCCGAAGCCTCCTCGGCGGGAGCCTCCTCCTCGAGCACCGGGGCGAGCGAGAGCTTGCCGCGGTCGTCGATCTCGGCGATCTCGACCTGGATCTTCTGGCCGACCTCGACGACGTCCTCGACCGACTCCACTCGCTTGCCGCCGTTGAGAGCGCGCAGCTTGGTGATGTGGAGCAGGCCGTCCTTGCCCGGGAGCAGGGCGACGAAGGCACCGAAGTTGGTCGTCTTCACGACCGTGCCGAGGTAGCGCTCGCCGACCTCGGGCATGGTCGGGTTGGCGATCGCGTTGACCGCCGCGCGGGCGGCCTCGGCGGCACCGCCGTCGGTCGCGCCGATGAGCACCGTGCCGTCGTCCTCGATGGAGATCTGGGCGCCGGTATCCTCCTGGATCTGGTTGATCACCTTGCCCTTCGGACCGATGACCTCGCCGATCTTGTCCACGGGGACCTTCACGGTGATGATCCGCGGAGCGGTCGGAGCCATCTCCTCGACGCCGCCGATGGCCTCGTGCATGACGTCCAGGATGGTCATCCGAGCGTCCTTGGCCTGGTTCAGCGCCTGGGCGAGGACCTCGGCCGGGATGCCGTCGAGCTTGGTGTCGAGCTGGAGCGCGGTGACGAACTCCGGGGTGCCGGCGACCTTGAAGTCCATGTCGCCGAAGGCGTCCTCGGCACCGAGGATGTCGGTGATCGCGACGTACTTCGTCTCGCCGTCGATCTCACCGGAGATCAGACCCATCGCGATGCCGGCGACCGGGGCCTTCAGCGGGACACCCGCGTTGAGCAGCGACATCGTCGAGGCGCAGACCGAGCCCATCGAGGTGGAGCCGTTGGAGCCCATGGCCTCGGAGAGCTGGCGGATCGCGTAGGGGAACTCCTCACGGCTCGGGATCACCGGCAGGAGCGCGCGGCGGGCGAGCGCACCGTGGCCGACCTCGCGGCGCTTGGGCGAGCCGACGCGGCCGGTCTCACCGGTGGAGAACGGCGGGAAGACGTACTTGTGCATGTAGCGGCGCGACTTCTCCGGGGAGAGGGTGTCGAGCTGCTGCTCCATCTTGAGCATGTCGAGGGTGGTGACACCCAGGATCTGGGTCTCGCCACGCTCGAAGAGCGAGGAGCCGTGAACCCGCGGGATCACCCCGACCTCGGCGTGCAGCGGACGGATGTCGGCCAGGCCGCGACCGTCGATGCGGACCTTGTCGCGCAGGACCTGCTCGCGCACGGCCTTCTTGGTGATGGCCCGGTAGGCCGCGCCGATCTCACCCTCGCGGCCCTCGAACTGCGCGCCGATCTTCTCGATCAGGGCCGCCTTGATCCGGTCGGCCTCGTCCTCACGCTCGTGCTTGGACAGCGTGCGCTCTCGCTTGCCGCCCACGGTGTAGAGGTCGCGTACGTCGGCGCCGACGGTGGCCTCGACGGCCTCGTAGACGTCGTCCTGGTAGTCCAGGAAGATCGGGTAGTCCTGCACCGGCTTGGCGGCCTGCTTGGCAAGCTCGGCCTGGGCCTCGACGAGCTGCTTGATGAACGGCTTGGCGGCGTCCAGACCACCGGCCACGATCGGCTCGGTCGGCGCCTGGGCACCGGCCTGGACCAGGTCCCAGGTCTGCTCGGTGGACTCGGCCTCGACCATCATGATCGCGACGTCGCCGGAGTCGGTGACGCGGCCGGCGACGACCATGTCGAAGACGGCGTTCTCGAGCTGGCTGTGGGTCGGGAAGGCGACCCACTGGCCCTCGATCAGGGCGACGCGTACGCCGCCGACCGGGCCGGAGAACGGCAGGCCGGAGAGCTGGGTGGACATCGACGCGGCGTTGATCGCGAGCACGTCGTAGGGCTGGTCGGGGTCGAGCGCCATGACGGTGATGACGACCTGGACCTCGTTGCGCAGGCCCTTCTTGAAGGTCGGGCGCAGCGGGCGGTCGATCAGTCGGCAGGTGAGGATCGCGTCCTCGCCGGGGCGGCCCTCGGAACGGAAGAAGGAGCCGGGGATCTTGCCCGCGGCGTACATCCGCTCCTCGACGTCCACCGTGAGCGGGAAGAAGTCGAAGTGGTCCTTCGGCTGCTTCGAGACGGTGGTCGCCGACAGCAGCATCGTCTCGTCGTCGAGGTAGGCGGTCACGGAACCCGCGGCCTGCCGGGCCAGCAGCCCGGTCTCGAACTTGACGGTGCGGGTGCCGAACTTGCCGTTGTCGATGGTGGTCTCGACGGCAGTGATGACTGGTTCGGTCAAGGAATTCGTCCTTAGTTTCTCACGGAGCGACCCCGCGCCGGGCGTGTGCGCGCGCTCGCGCACAGGGCCGGTCTTCGATCGAGACCCTCAGCCTTCGCGGCAGATGCCGAAATCTGGGAGTCACTACCGAGGACCGAGCCGGTCGGGCGGGCCGCTCCTGGTGATGATCTTTTTCTTCGTACGCCGGCCGGTGGCCGTAGCACTCTCGGTCCAGCCTATCCGCCGACCGCCCGAAACGTGGAACGCGCGCCCCGGTCGCGTCTCACACGACCGCGACGGGGTGGCGTACGACGGCGTCGAAGAAGTAGCCGCCGGGGTTGTGCGCGGCGACGTCGGGCTGGGTGCGACCGGCCCGGTCGGTGGCCCGGACGAGGATCTCGTACGCCCCGGGCGCCGGGTTCCGCCAGGTGTGGTCCCACTGCGCCCAGCCGAGGCCGTGGCCGCCCGTGGGGCGACCCGGCGCGTGCTGGACGGCCAGCGCCCAGGTCTCGCCGCCGTCGGTGCTGATCTCGACCCGCGCGATCGGCGCCGCACCGGACCAGGAGCGGCCGCTGAGCACGATCCGCTCCCCCGCCGGGATCTGGGCGTTCCACTCCAGCTCGAGCGCGGAGCGGACCGGGTTGACGGTGAGCGGGCCGTCGACGTTGTACCACGTGGTGTCCCACGGTGAGGTCAGCACGCTCGTGGAGACCTCCAGCGAGCCGAGCCACTTGATCGACGCGATCCCGATCCAGCCCGGCAGCAGCAGCCGCAGCGGGAACCCGTGGTCGGGCAGCAGGTCTTCGCCGTTGGCACCCCACACCAGCAGCGCGTCGTCGTAGGCCTTCTCGATCGGGAACGGCCGGCGCACCCGGCCGTAGTCGACGCCCTTGTCCACATAGCTGGCATCGAGCCCGGTCGCCTGCACCGAGACCGCGTCGTGCCGGACCCCGACGGCCGTGAGGACGTCCTGGAGGCGGACGCCCTTCCAGCGGACCGCGCCGACGGCACCGAGCGTCCACTTCGTGCCACTGACCTCCTGGCCCTGCTGGGTCGCGAAGAAGCTGCGTCCGTTGCCGGTGCACTCGTGGACGGAGGTCGTCTCGACGTGCCGGAACGCCTTGAGGTCGTCGAGGGTGAGCCGGACCCCGGCGGGGTCGCGCAGCCCGTCGCCGAAGATCTCCAGCTCGTACGTCGCGGGGTCGATCCGCGGGGTCGCGGTGTGGTTGCGCACGAACAGGTCGGCCTGCGGCGTCAGGTAGCGGCGCGGGTCGACCGAGTCCCAGCGGGTCTCGGCGTTGGTGCCGTAGTCGACGAAGCGCTCGGCCGGCAGCGGCTTGAGGATCGCCGGCGCACCAGCCGCGGCGCCGGCGGTGACCGACTGGGTGGCCTGAGTGGTGCCCACCGCGGCCGCGCCGAGCGCGGAGGCCGTGAGGAAGGAGCGGCGGTTCAGTCCTGCGCGTGTCATGCCCGCCAGATTAACACTACTAATTTGATGTAGCTAGTGTCTTGGGGTCTCCGGGTACCCCGGAGAACGAACAGCGGCCGCCCGGAGGTCCGGGCGGCCGCTGCGTACGAAGATCAGGAGATCAACGGCGAAGGCCGAGCTTCTCGATGATCGAGCGGTAGCGCTCGATGTCCTTCTTCTGAAGGTAGTTGAGAAGGCGGCGGCGCTGACCGACGAGCAGCAGCAGACCACGACGGCTGTGGTGGTCGTGCTTGTGCTCCTTGAGGTGGTCGGTCAGGTGGGAGATGCGGTGCGACAGCAGCGCGATCTGCACCTCCGGCGAGCCGGTGTCACCCTCGGTCGTGGCGTACTCGGCGATGATCTTCTTCTTGGTCTCCGCGTCAGTTCCAACTGCCATGCGAAGGCTCCCTTCCGGCCCGTGGGCCTACTCGTTGCGCGGCGCGCCCGGGCCTGTTCACCGGGGCACTCTTGGTCCGCGGCCGATTTCACGGCTTGAGCTGTCGACCCCCATGGGACGACAACCCGAGAAGATTAACAGCGAGCCGGGGTGCGCCCCGAATCGCCGCCGGATCAAGCCACGAGCACGAGTCGCGCCACCAGCCGCCGCAACCTCCACCACAGCTTCATCAACCTCACCTCGTCTCTCCGCCATCTGGATCGACGCTGCGGAACCGGGATCGGTTGCATCAGGTCAGGTCATGGCCTGTCGGCGGTACCCGCGGAGGCGCTCGATGATGCGCTCGGGGATGCACTCGGCGCGCTCGTCGACACCCCGGGCAGCGACACCTTCGGCACGGTGGCCAGCGGCGGCTCCTGGATCGCCGGCGCGTCCTCGTTCCCGTCCGCGAACGCGTTCGGGTCGAGCGCGGTGCCCGGCTGGACCCGGCTGGGCAGCGGGAAGACGTTGTAGAGCTGCGCGGCACCGTTGGACCAGGGGTAGAAGATCCGCGGCTGCAGCGCCTCACCGGTCATCCCGTCGGTGCAGGCGACCTCGGCCGTGTCGAGCTCGTCGACGGCCAGCGGCGGCAGGGGCACAGCAGTCGTCGAGGTGCAGTCGGGCTGGGTGACTACGTCGATCGGCTCGCCCTCCTGGTCGAAGAGCTGGACGCCGGTCAGCGGCTTGCCCGAGGCGTCGTAGGGGTAGATGTTGCTGACCCACTTCCCGTCGGAGTAGATCCCCGCCTGCTCCTCGATCGGCGCGCCATAGCCGCCGTTGGCCTCGTTGTAACCGTCGGTCCAGCCTCGGTCGTAGTCCATGCTGCTGCCGAGGACGCCAGTCGCCCAGGTCATGAAGAGCACGAACGCGGCGAACGCGTTCAGGACCAGGAGCACCACCCGCGCGAGGGTCCCACGCTCGCCGCCGGGCCAGACCCGCCCGGCGCCGATGAACATGCTGACCACCACCGCGACGATGAGGAGCACGACCGAGGGAGCGCTCGACATGGTCCAACTGAACACCGCCGAGACCAGCCAGACCGCGACCCAGGCGCGCACGATCCACCACAGCGGCCGCAGCCAGGCGACCACGGGCCCCAGATCCGTACGCAGCAGCTCGCCGAGCTTGGCGACCGCGACGTCGAAGCGGGCGTGGCCGGCGTCCAGGAACCCGTCGACCTGCTCCCCGAACCCCCGCCGTGCCGGTACGCCCGCCGGGATCCCCGCGGCCGCCCGCAGCTCCTTGGCGTACTCCACCGGGTCGCCGAGCGCGTCGGGCCCACGCTCCTCGACCAGCTCGGTGAAGTCGGCCTCGAGCCCGTCGGTGATGTCGCTGAGCACCTCCGGGTCGAGGTCGGCGAGCTCACGGCGTACGCGAGCCAGGAAGAGCCGCACCTCCGGTGCGACGTTCGCCTCTGCATCTGTGGTCGTCATGCGCGTGCCCCTTGGAGGATCTGGGTGACAGTGGTGGAGAAGTGGGACCAGTCCTCGCGCTGTTGCTTGAGCTGGCCTTGCCCGGCGGGCGTGATGCCGTAGTACTTGCGGTGCGGACCGGACTCCGACGGCACGACATAGGAGGTCAGGGAGCCGGCGGCGTACAGCCGCCGCAGGGTGCCGTAGACCGACGCGTCCCCGACGTCCGTGAGCCCGCTGTCGCGGAGCTTGCGGACGATGTCATAGCCGTACGCGTCCTCGCCGTCGACGACGGCCAGTACGGTCAGGTCGAGCACCCCTTTGAGCAGCTGGGTGGTATCCATGCTTGGCACACTACTACGCAGTGCGCACTACTTGCCAGAGCATGGCACCGCGCGCCGCAGCGAGCTCGGAGCTCGGCGGCGCGGAGGAGACCCGGCCGGACTAGGACCGCCCGCGTACGTCGCGGACGAAGTCCTTCCAGGCCGCCGTGTCGCTCGCCGGGCCGGAGCCGCGGGCAGGGCCGGTGAAGGTGCGGATCTGGACGGGCTGGACGGGCTGGGCCGGGCGGCCGGCGGGCGAGGCGGGGACGATTCGGGTCTGGGCGGTCGGCACGGCGACGCTCGAGCGCAGCTGCTGACCGTAGCCACCAGGGGCGTTCCCCGGTTCGCTGTCGGAGATGAGCGAGGACATCGAGGTGTATTCGACCCGGTTGCCGGGCACCGCGAGCCAGATCAGCGCGATCAGGAGACCGAGCGCCCACCCGTAGGTCAGCCCGTACGCAGCGCCCGACTCGAGCACCTCGTCGAGTGCGGCGCGCACCTGGGCCGAGCGGCCGTCGGTGAAGTAGGTGTAGACGGCGCCGGCGAACTGGCCCGCGGCGGTGGCGACGATCGCGGCGAACCAGCAGCCGAGGAACACCGGCCAGAACGCGCGCGGCCAGATGCCGACGGTGCCGAGCCAGGTCAGCAGCCCGGTGAGCACGAAGACGGTCACGGTGAGGATGGCGGAGAGCACCAGGGCATCTCCGGAGAAGAGGCCGCCGAACGCCCCCTCGCCGAAGTAGGTGAGCCGCTCACCGAGCAGCGTGGCTGCCCACCCGGCCGAGTCGCTGCCGTTCTCCTCGGCCCAGCCGGAGAACGGCGACGACCCGGAGAAGAACTGCAGGGCCCAGAGCCCACCGGTGACGAGGACCGCGTTGATGAAGGCCGGGATGCCGCCGCGGGCACGGTCGGCCTCGACCTCGGTCTCATAGGCGGACGTTGGGGTGGAGTGGGGATCCATGACAAACAATTCAACCGCACCTTCACCCCGGTGGATAGGGCCGTCGCGTTACGGCGCTGACGAAAGGATCTCGCGCGCCCGCACCACGTCGGCGCGCATCTGCGCCACGAGCGCGTCGATCCCCTCGAAGGCGACCATGCCGCGCAGCCGCTCCACGAAGGCGACCTCGACCTCGACGCCGTAGAGCTCCAGGTCGTCGCGGTCGAGCACGTAGGACTCGACCCGGCGTCCGACCACGCCCTCGAAGGTGGGATTGGTGCCGACCGAGATCGCGGCGGGGAACCGCTCCCCCGTGTCGCGCCGGGTCAGCCAGCCCGCGTAGATGCCGTCGGGCGGCACCGCGGTCAGCGAGTCGGTGGGCACGTTGGCCGTCGGGAAGCCGAGCTCGCGACCGCGCTGGTCGCCCTTCACGACGACGCCGCGCACGGAGTAGGGACGGCCGAGCGCCTCGGCGGCTCCGGTGACGTCACCGGCCGCCAGGCAGGTCCGGATGTAGGTCGAGGACCACACCTGGGGACCGCCGTCGAGCGGGATCCCCTCGGCGGAGAAGTCGTGGATCTTGCCGTAGGCGATCAGGTCGGCCACGTCGCCGGCCGCCTTGCAGCCGTAACGGAAGTTGGCGCCGACCACGCATGCCTCGGCGTGCAGCGCGTCGACGAGCACCCGCTGGGCGAACTCGTCGGGCGCCCAGTTGGCCATCTCCATGTCGAAGGGAAGCGCGAGCACGGCGTCGGCACCGGCGGCGAGCAGCAGCTCGGCGCGCTCCTCCATCCTGGTGAGCACACCGGGGGCGTGCTCGGGCCGCAGCACCGCCATCGGGTGCGGGTCGAAGGTGACCGCCACCAGGGTGAGGTCCGTGGCGTCCGCCACCTCGCGCCCCCGGCGCAGCACATGCTGGTGCCCGAGATGGACTCCGTCGAAGTTGCCGATCACGACACAGGTGCGGCCGAGGTCGGCCGGCACCTCGCTCAGACTTCTCCAGAACACGCCGCCAGAATATCCATGCTCGGTCCCCTTCCCCGGATCCGGGCCACCTGACAAACCAAGCAGAACGCGTTCCACCGCGTCGGGACGGAACCCCGCAGGCCGAGACGTCAGCCGACGAAGACGGCCGTGGCCTTGGCGGTCTGGGGCCCGACCGGCTCGTAGAGCGCCAGGAACTCGCCGTCGGGGGCGAAGACACCGGTGAGCCCGTCGAGCGTGACCGCGAGCTTGCGGCCGTAGCGGACGTCCTGCGCCTGCTCCTCGGAGAGGTCGTAGGGGGTGAACGCGGCACGCGCGGCGTGGGCGAGCGGCAGCACGGCGAAATCGTCGGCGAGCTCGTCGAGCGTCCGAGCGACATCGAGACCGTAGGGCCCGACCGCGGTCCGGCGCAGCATCGTCAGGTGTCCGCCGACCCCGAGCGCCTCCCCGACGTCGCGGGCGATCGCCCGGATGTAGGTGCCCGAGGAGCAGCGCACAGCGATGTCGACGTCGACCACGTCGCCCTCCCTGCGGATCTCGCCGATGGTGAGCTCGTGCACTGTGACGGGTCGCGCCTTCAGCTCGACCTGCTCCCCGTCGCGTACGCGTTGGTAGGCGCGCTTGCCGTCGACCTTGATCGCGGACACCGCGGTCGGCACCTGGAGGATGTCACCGACCTGGCTGGCGAAGGCGCTGCGTACGCGCTCCTCGTCGAGATCAGCCGCCGAGCTCGTCGAGAGCACCTCACCCTCGGCGTCGTCGGTGGTCGTGGTGACCCCGAGCCGCACGGTCGCCGAGTAGGACTTCTCGGTCAGCATCAGATGACCGAGGAGCCGGGTGGCCCGCTCGACCCCCAGGACGAGTACGCCGGTGGCCATCGGGTCCAGCGTGCCGGCATGCCCGACCTTGCGGGTGCCGGCCAGCCGGCGTACGCGCGCGACGACGTCGTGGGACGTGACGCCGGCAGGCTTGTCGACGACGACGAGACCGGAGCTGACACTCACTCCTCGTCGTCCTCGTCCCACTCGTCCTCGGTCTCACGAGGCTTCTTGTAGGGGTCGGCCTCGCCGGCGTAGGTGGTGCCGCGGGAAGCCGCGACCGCGTCGTCCTGCGCCTTGGCGCGGGCGAGCACGTCGTCGAGGTGACGGGCCGTCTCGGGCAGCGCGTCGTGGATGAACTCCAGCGTCGGAGCCGTGCGGGTGCCGAGCTGCTTGGCCACCTCGGAGCGGATCAGCCCCTTGGCCGACTCCAGCGCGGCGGCCGTGCCGGCCAGCTCCGCCTCCGAGTCGGCGCCCAGCACCGTGTAGAAGATCGTCGCCTGCTGGCTGTCGCCGGTCACCCGGACGTCGGTGACGGTGACGAACCCGATCCGCGGGTCCTTGATCCGCCGCTCCAGCATCTGCGCCACGATGACCTTGATCCGGTCAGCGATCCTGCGAACTCGTGGGCTACTCATGTTCACACTCTCTCAAATAATCGAAGCAAATCGAGACGT
>NZ_JBHVKN010000101.1:0-17577 GCF_042798075.1 Nocardioides sp. NPDC057772 | reverse complement strand
GTAGGTCCTACCGGCGCGATCTGTCATTTTCGGATCCGTGGGCGGTCGCCGCCAGCAGATCAGCGTGGCGACCGCGCCGCGTCTGCGATCGCGATCCCTGCCGCCACGACGCCCCTTTCCAGGGCCTCCGTGAGCCGTTCCGCAACACCTGGTGAACACAGCCATCCCCTGCTTCGGAGCCCTGGGTGCACCCCGTATCGTTGCGGTTTCGGCGAGCCTCTCCGCTTTGGGGCTCGGACCTTCGTAGCCTCGTCGGCAGGCCCGCATCCTGCAGCACAGATCCCCGACGCGGCGCCCCGGGAACGCGAGGACGTATGGCGAGCATCATTGGACGTGACATGGCGGTGGACCTCGGCACCGCAAACACACTCGTCTACGTCCGTGGCAAGGGCGTCCTTGTCGATGAGCCGAGTGTGGTCGCGCTCAACAAGAACACCGGCGAGATGGTCGCCGTCGGCCATGAGGCCAAGAAGATGCTGGGACGTACGCCCGACGACATCGTCGCGCTGCGGCCGCTGAAGGACGGCGTGATCGCCGACTTCGAGGCGACCGAGCAGATGCTGCGCTACTTCATCCAGCAGGTGCACCGGCGCCGCTACTTCGCCAAGCCGCGGATGGTCATCTGCGTCCCGTCCGGGATCACCGCGGTCGAGATCCGCGCGGTGAAGGAGGCCGGTTACCAGTCCGGCGCGCGGATGGTGAACATCATCGAGGAGCCGATGGCGGCCGCGATCGGCGCCGGGCTCCCGGTGCACATGCCGACCGGCAACATGGTCGTCGACATCGGCGGCGGCACCACCGAGGTCGCGGTGATCAGCCTCGGCGGAATCGTGACGAGCCAGTCGATCCGCACCGCTGGCCACCAGCTCGACAACGCGATCATGACCTGGCTGAAGAAGGAGCACGCGCTGCTCCTGGGCGAGCGCACCGCCGAGGAGGTCAAGATGACCCTCGGCTCGGTGTGGCCGCTGCCCAACGAGCCCGAGGCCGAGATCCGCGGGAGGGATCTGGTCAGCGGCCTGCCGCGCACGGTGACGGTCTCGAGCGCCGAGGTGCGCAAGGCGATCGAGGAGCCGCTCCACGACATCTTCGACGCGGTCCGGTCCACGCTCGACCAGACCCCGCCCGAGCTGGCCGGCGACATCATGGACCGCGGCATCGTGCTGACCGGCGGCGGTGCCCTCCTCCGCGGTCTCGACGAGCGCCTGCGTCACGAGACCGGCATGCCGGTCCACATCGCCGAGTCCCCGCTGACCTCGGTCGCGATGGGCGCCGGTCGCTGTGTCGAGGACTACGACGTGCTCCGCCCCGTCCTGGTGAACGAGAACAGGAGATGGTGACGTGTCGTTGCTGAGCCCCCGCCCCAGCGAACGTCTGCGCAAAGGGCTGGAACAGCGCAAAGGCCCCAAACCCGTGGTCCGTACGCCGCGGGAGAGGCTCAACCGCCGCGGCAGCCTCGAGACGAGCGCCGGCGGCGGTGGCCCGAAGCGCTCCTGGCTGATCGCACTGATCCTGTGCTGCGCGACCCTGGCCACGCTCGACCAGACCCCCGTCCTGGAGCCGGCCCGCACGGCGGTCGGCGAGGTGATCTCCCCGCTCGAGACCGGCGCGGCGATGGTGGCCCGCCCGTTCACCGGGATCCCGGAGTGGTTCGACAGCCGTGACGACTTCCGCGAGCGGATCGCGAAGCTCGAGGCGGAGAACGCCACGCTGCGCCGCCAGGTCGAGGTCACCGACTACGGCCGCGCCAAGCTCGCCGAATACGAGTCGATCACCCGCGCCGCCGAGGACCTCGGCTACTCCCTGGTGCCGGCCCGGGTCACCGCGCACGGCCCCGCCCAGACCTTCAACCGCACCGTCACCATCGATGCCGGCAGCGCCGCCGGGATCAGGTCCGACATGTCGGTCGTGACCGGCGACGGCCTGGCCGGCCGGGTCCTACGTGTCACCAAGACCAGCGCCACCGTCCTGCTGATCGTCGACGCCGCCTCGGTCGTCGGTGGCCGGGTCGGCGGTGTGGACCGCAGCGGCCAGAAGTCCGGTCAGGTGGGCATGGTCCGCGGCTCCGGCGTGGTCGCCGGTGGTGCCGACTCCGGTCTGCTGACCCTCGATCTCGTCGACCAGACCGCCGCCCCGCTCAAGGGCGAGACGGTGATCACCTGGGGTGACGGCCGGGCCGCGCCGTACGTCTCCGGACTGCCGATCGGAGAGGTCACCGACACCTTCGCGAGCGTTCGCGACTCCTCGCGGACGGTGCGGATCAAGCCGTACGTCGACTTCGGCTCGCTCGACGTCGTCGGGGTGGTGGTGCCCAACGGCACCATGAGCGACCGAGCTGTGGTCACGCCGGAAGGAGAGCTGCGATGAGGGAGCGCCAGCGAGCGAACCAGACAATCAACACGCCACCGCGTCCGTATTCTGGCGCTTGCGCTACGGAGGTGCTGGCGTGAGTGACATGGAAGCCCGTGCCTCCGGCGCGGCCCCGGTGCTGCGCAACGTCCTGGTCGGCCTGCTGATCGTGATCGCGATCGTCCTCCAGCTGAGCGTGGCGCCCGCCTTCGCCATCCGCGGCATCACGCCCGACCTGGCCCTTCTGGTCGTCCTCGCGGTCGCGCTCACCCGCGGCGGGCAGGCAGGGATGGTGACCGGGTTCGCCGCCGGCGTGCTCCTCGACCTGGCGCCGCCCGCCGATCACACCGCCGGCCGGTGGGCGCTCGCGCTGCTGATCGTGGGCTACGTCGCCGGCCGCGTACGCGAGGGCAGCATCGCCCACAACGACCAGCTCCGTCCCAACGCGATGACGGTGATGGCCACGGTCGCCACCTGCGCGTTCATCGGAGTCAGCATCTTCGCGGTCAGCGGCCTGATCCTCGGCGAGGCGCCGCTGACCCTGCTGCCGACGGTGGCGATCAGCGTCGGCTACGACCTGCTGCTGGCACCGCTGCTGATCCCGGCGCTGTTCTGGCTGATCGGCAAGGGGGATCTCTGAGATGGCTCGGAGTCGTCTGCCCACCGCGCAGGTCAGCCGGCTGCGGCTGATCGTGATCCAGGCGCTCGTCTTCTCGCTGCTGGCCACGCTCGGGGTCCGGCTCTTCTACCTGCAGGTGCGCCACGGCGACGCCTATCAGGCGGCCGCCGCCTCGCAGTCGAAGCGCGAGATCGTGCGTCAGCCGGTGCGCGGCATCATCGTCGACGCCCAGGGCCGGCCCATGGTGACCAACCGCTCGGCCTGGGTGGTCAGCCTCGACCAGAGCGTGCTCGACGGGCTCGAGGACGACGACCGCAAGACGCTGATGGAGCGCGTCGCCAAGGCCGTCGACGTGTCCCCGAAGAAGCAGAACGAGGCGATCGCCAGCTGGTCCGGCACCCGCTACCAGCCGGTGCCGATCGCCACCGACGTCTCCGAGTCGACCGCGCTGCGCATCCTCGAGCAGCCCGAGGACTTCCCCGGGGTGGTCGCCGACAAGCAGACGCTGCGCTCCTACCCGAGCCCCTACGGCATCAACGCCGCCGGCGTGCTCGGCTATCTCTCGCCGATCACCGAGGACGAGAACGACGACGCCCGGGAGCGCGGCGACGAGTCGCTCAACATCACCTCGATGGTGGGACGGTCCGGGGTCGAGAAAGAGTACGACCAGTGGCTGCGCGGTATGCCCGGCTACGACACGGTCACCGTCGACTCGCTCGGTCGTGAGATCGGCCGCGGCGACTCGGTGGCCTCCCAGCCCGGAGACACGCTGGTGACCAGCATCGACGCCAAGGTGCAGGGCCGCGCCGAGAAGCTGCTGGCCGAGTCGATCGAGACCGCGCGCGGCACCTTCGACAAGATCACCGGACGCAACTTCGAGGCCGACTCCGGCTCGGTCGTGATCATGGAGGCGCAGACCGGCCGGCTGGTCGCGATGGCGAACCAGCCGACGTACGACCCCGAGGAGTGGGTCGGCGGCATCACCCAGAAGCAGCTCGACCGGCTCTACTCCGAGAAGGCGGGCTACCCGCTGCTGCCGCGGGCGACGCAGGGCCAGTTCGCGCCCGGCTCGACGTGGAAGCCGTTCATGACGGTCGGCGCGCTCAACAACGGCTACAGCCGCGACAGCCGTCTCGACTGCTCCAGCGGGCTCCAGGTCGGCAACCGCTGGTTCAAGAACTACGAGTCGGCCCCCTACGGCTTCATCGACTTCGCCCAGGCGCTCCAGGTCTCCTGCAACACCTTCTTCTACCGGGTCGCGGTCGACTACTGGCGGAAGTACGGCTCGAACCCGGCCGACGTCAACGCCAAGGACCCGCTGGTCGAGACCGCCAAGGCGTTCGGCTTCGGCAAGCGCACCGGCATCGACCTGCCCGGGGAGTCGTCGGGCCGGATCGCGGACCGGAAGTGGAAGGCCGAGTACTACGAGGCCATGAAGGACTACTACTGCCGGATGGACGAGAAGAAGAACGCGCCGTCCTCGTTCCTGCAGCTGTTCGCCCACGAGTTCTGCATCGAGGGCAACTACTACCGCACCGGTGACGCGGTGAACTTCTCGATCGGCCAGGGCGACACCATGGTCACCCCGATCCAGCTCGCTCGCGCGTACGCGGCGCTGGCCAACGGCGGCACTCTCTTCGAGCCCAGGATCGGCAAGGCGGTCGTCAGCGGCGACGGCACCGTGGTCGAGAAGATCGACCCCAAGGTCGCGGGCAAGGTCAACATGTCGGCCAAGAGCATCGACTACGTCAACGACGCGCTGCTCGGCACCACGCGCACCGGCACCCTGGCCTGGAAGTTCGGAGGGTTCCCGCTCGACGAGGTGAAGGTGCGCGGCAAGACCGGCACCGCCGAGGTCACCGGCAAGCAGACGACCGGCTGGGTGGCGACGTACAACAAGAAGTACGTCATCATCATGACGATCTCCCAGGGCGGCACCGGCTCGGGTGCCGTGGGTGATTCGGTACGCAAGCTGTGGGAGTCGCTCTACGGGATCGAGGAGGGTGGAGCCGTGGTCCGGCCCGACAAGGCCGCGATCAAGGGCATCGACCCGCCGAAGAACCTGCCGGCGTTCGGCGCCGACGGCTCGATCGTCGCCCCGAAGGACTGAGCGGGCCACAACGATGAAGAACGACGTGATGGCCTTCGTACGCCGCATCGACCTCGTCCTCCTCGGCGCGGTGCTGCTCCTGGTGGGACTGTCGGTGCTGCTGGTCTGGTCCGCGACCATCCACCGCGACGCGCTCACCGGCGGCGACACCACCGCCTACCTGCGCAAACAGGCGATCAACGTGGCCGTGGGGCTGGTGCTGATGGTGGGCGTGGTCGCCACCAACCACCGCTGGGTCCGACTGCTGACGCCGGTGGTCTACGTGGGCGCGGTGATCGGCCTGGTGCTGGTGCTCGTGATGGGCTCGACGGTCAACGGGTCGAAGTCGTGGGTGAGCCTCGGGCCGGTGCAGGTCCAGCCCTCTGAGCTGGCCAAGCTGGCTGTCGTCATCGCGATGGCACTGGTCCTGGCCGAGCGCAGCGAGGGCCGCTGGCAGGCCCGGGTCTCGCTCGGCGACGTGGTCGCGATGATCCTGGTCGCGGCGGTGCCGATCGTCCTGGTCCTGCTCCAGCCCGACCTCGGCACCACGCTGGTGCTGGGCGTGACGGTCTTCTGTGTGCTCGCCGCCGCGGGAACACCACGACGATGGCTCGCCCTGCTGGCGCTGACGGGCGTGGCAGGTGCCACGACCGTGATCGCGACCGGGGTGCTGAAGCAATACCAGATCAACCGGTTCATGGCGTTCACCGATCCGTCGCTCGATCCGCGCGGCGCGGGCTACAACGTGCAGCAGGCCCGGATCGCGATCGGCGACGGCGGCATCTTCGGCCAGGGCCTCTTCCAGGGCTCGCAGGCGCGCGCGGGCTTCGTCCCCGAGCAGCACACCGACTTCATCTTCACCGTCGTGGGGGAGGAGCTCGGGCTCGTCGGCTCGCTGCTGGTGATCGCGCTGATCGGTGTCGTGCTGTGGCGCGGGCTGCGGATCGCGGCGCGCACCGACGACCTCTTCGGACGCGTCGCCGCCGCCGGGATCGTGTGCTGGCTCGGCATCCAGAGCTTCCAGAACATCGGCATGTGCCTGGGCATCATGCCGGTCACCGGGGTGCCGCTACCGTTGCTGTCCTACGGCGGCTCCTCGATGATCGCGGCGCTGCTGGCGGTGGGTCTGCTGCTCGGCATCTCGGGCCGCTCGCGGCGCACCGGTCTGGACCGGTCCGGACCACTTCAGGACCTCCGCTCGCGTGATCGCCTGCAGGTTGCTGCAGTGCGAAAAGATGTCGCGTTTCATCGAAATTAAACTCGATTACGTTCCCTCCCGGTTGCCCCACAGGGCATCCGTGATCCCTTGCAGCCCTCAACCCGAGGCTGCTTGACGACGGGAGCAGTAATCGTGAACCGACCCCACAAGATCCAGCGCCTCGGCGCACTCGCGGCAGCGACGGTGACCGCCGTCGGCGCCGCCACGACCATCCTGGCCATGTCCGGTCCCGCCGGCGCGGCCGACAACCCGGCACCGCTGATCGGTGCCGACAAGTCGACCGCCATCGACAACTCCTACATCGTCGTGATGAAGGGCAACGGTGCCGCGGCCAAGGCCAACGCCGCCGAGGCCCGCGCGCTCGCCAAGGAGAAGGGCGGCTCGGTGAAGTACGCCTACGACAAGGCGATCACCGGGTTCTCCGCCACGCTCGACGCCGACGCGCTCGACGCGCTCCGCAACGACCCCGATGTCGACTACATCGAGGCCAACCAGGTCGTGAAGGCCAGCGGCGACCAGGCGAACCCCACCTGGGGCCTCAACCGGATCGACCAGCGCAACCTGCCACTGAACTCGAACTACCACTACGACTACACCGGTTCCGGGGTGAAGGCCTACATCATCGACACCGGCATCCGGTCCGCGCACGCGGACTTCGGCGGCCGGGTGACCTCGGGCTACACCGCCATCGGGTCCACCACCGAGGACGAGAACGGCCACGGCACCCACGTCGCCGGCACCGTCGGCGGATCGACGTACGGCGTCGCCAAGAACGTCACGCTCGTGCCCGTCCGCGTGCTCGACGCCTCCGGCTCCGGCACGACCGCCGGTGTGATCGCCGGTGTGAACTGGGTGACCTCCAACCACACCTCCGGTCCGGCGGTCGCCAACATGTCGCTCGGCGGCGGGGTCTCCTCGACTCTCGACTCCGCGGTCTCCAACTCGATCGCCGACGGCGTCACCTACGCCGTGGCGGCGGGCAACGACTCCGGCGCCAACGCGTGCAACGGCTCGCCGGCTCGCGTCGCGGGGGCTCTGACCGTCGGCTCGACGACCAACACCGACGCCCGGTCGAGCTTCTCCAACATCGGCTCGTGCCTCGACCTGTTCGCCCCGGGTTCCTCCATCACCTCGGCCTGGCACACCTCGAACACCGCGACCAACACCATCTCCGGTACCTCGATGGCGACCCCGCACGTCGCCGGTGTGGCGGCGCTCTACCTGCAGGCGAACCCGACGGCCTCGCCGTCGTCGGTCTCCTCGGCGATCGTCTCCAACGCGACCTCCGGCGTCGTCACCTCGCCCGGCACCGGGTCGCCCAACCGCCTGCTCTACTCGCTGTGGAGCGGTGGCACCGACCCGACGGACCCGCCGACCACCGGCAACCTGCTGAAGAACCCGGGCTTCGAGTCGGGCGCGACCAGCTGGTCCAGCTCCTCGGGCGTGATCGACAACTCGACCTCCGCCCCGGCGCGTACGGGCTCCTACAAGGCGTGGCTGAACGGCTACGGCTCGACCCACACCGACACGCTCTCGCAGTCGGTCACCCTGCCCACGACCGGCAAGACCCTGTCGTTCTATCTGCGGGTGATCACCAACGAGACGACCACCTCGACGGCCTACGACAAGCTGACCGTCAAGATCGGCTCGACGACCCTGGCGACCTACTCCAACCTGAACGCGAGCTCTTCGTACTCGTTGAAGTCGTTCTCCCTGGGCGCCTACGCCGGTAGCACCGTCACACTGACGTTCACCGGCACCGAGGACTCCTCGCTCGGGACCAGCTTCCTGATCGACGACACCTCGATCGCCTGATCGTTCAGCCATCTGTGATCTGCGCCGGGTCGCTCGCGTAACGCGGGCGGCCCGGCGTGTTGTATGGGGACTGTTTCCAGGCTGTTTACAGCCGTTCACGTTGGTATCTGCACGTTGCTGCAATGCGAAGAGTTGGGTCGTTACGGGTTCTACGTAACGTGGTTACGTGGTTGGCCGAACGCTTCGGGTTGCGGCCGTAGGGAGGGCGCAGGGCGTTCGGCCGGCACGTGTGAGGTCTGCGCGTGGGACCGCCCACAGGCGGATCCCGAGTCCGGTGCAATGAATGGTTGTGGCCCCATCGGGCCGCACGATGACGGGAGTCAGTTCGTGAACCGAACCATCAAGAGCCGTGCCCTCAAGGCACCGGCAGTCATCTCCGCCGTAGCTGTGGGAGCAACAGCTTCGGCGATCGCCTTCACCGTCCCGGCCGGAGCCGCGGACAGTCCGGCGCCGTTGCGCGGCGCGGACGCCTCGACCGCAATCGAGGGTGAGTACATCGTGGTGATGAAGAAGCAGGGCAGCAGCGACGTCGCGAGGTCCGAGGCCAGGTCCGTACGCAGCGACGCCCGCGCCGCCGGCGGCGACGTACGCGAGGTCTTCAACACCGCGTTCAACGGCTTCTCAGCCGAGCTCGACAAGGACGCGCTCGCCGAGGTCCGCGACAACCCGGACGTCGCCTACGTGCAGGCCAACCACCGCTACACCACCCAGGGTGACCAGGCGGACCCGACCTGGGGTCTCGACCGCATCGACCAGGCCGCCCTGCCGCTCGACAAGAACTACCACTACGAGCAGACCGGGGAGGGCGTGACCGCCTACATCATCGACACCGGCGTCGCGACCGACCACTCGGAGTTCAGCGGCCGGATCGGCGAGGGTTTCGACGCCGTCGACGGCGACACCGACCCGGCCGACGGCAACGGCCACGGCACCCACGTCGCGGGCACCGTCGCGGGCACCACCTACGGCGTCGCCAAGGAGGCCACGATCGTTCCGGTCCGCGTCCTCGACGACCAGGGCTCCGGCACCACCGAGGGTGTCGTCGCCGGCATCGAGTGGGTCACCGAGAACCACACCGACGGTCCGGCGGTCGCCAACATGTCGCTCGGCGGCGGCAACGACCCCGCTCTCGACGCGGCCGTCCAGGCCTCGATCGCCGACGGCGTGACCTATGCCGTCGCGGCCGGCAACGAGAGCTCCGACGCCTGTGGCTCCTCGCCGGCCGCCGTGCCGGAGGCGATCACCGTCGGTGCCACCGACAACGCCGACGCCGCCGCGGACTTCTCCAACACCGGTGAGTGCCTCGACCTCTTCGCGCCGGGTGTCGACATCACCTCGGCCTGGAACGACGGCTCGACCAACACCATCTCGGGCACCTCGATGGCGACTCCCCACGTCGCCGGTGCCGCCGCGCTCTTCCTCGAGGCGAACCCCTCGGCCACCCCGGCCGACGTCGCCACGGGCCTGACCGGCGCCGCCATCCCCGACGTGGTCACCAACCCGGGCACCGGTTCCCCGAACCTGCTGCTCACCACCGTGTTCTGAGCTGACGCTCAGAGCTGAGGTCGCTGGGGCCGTCCGGGAGGGGCGGCCCCAGCGGCTGTCCTGCGTCCCGCTACGTCGGCTTCGTCCACGCGATCGTGTGCCGGAAGCCGAGGCGACGCCGGATGGTGGCGCCGGGCATCACATCGAGGACGATCTCGCGCAGGTCGTCGAGAGGCATGGTCGGATCCTTGACGGGGACCGCCGTGTCCGGCGCCTCGGCCGCGGGCCACGGATGTTTGACGTAGCCGATCAGCGGGTTGGTCACGGCTGAGGCGAGGTCCCACAGATGGTCCGTCGCACTTCGAGGGGGAGCGAGCCCGACCGCCAGGAACCGGCCGTCGGGGCCGAGCAGTCGGCGGACCGCGTCGAGCGCGTCGGCGACGTCGAGATGGTGCAGGACGGCGACCATCGTGATCAGATCGAACGGCCCGGCGGCCTCGTTCCACGAGCTCCCGTCGATCGTGACGTTGGGGAGGCCGGCGCAGCGCGCGCCGGCGTGCCGGAGCATCTCCTCGTCGCGATCATTTCCGTGCACCGTGTCGAACATCGGTGCCAGCGTGGCCACGAGCTCCCCGCGGCCACAGCCGACGTCCAGAGCCGCTCGGCGCCGCTTCGGCAGGTTCGCCAGGATCCAGCTGTGGAAGTGGTCGTTGTGGCTCCACGGGTGCCGGGCGTTGATCGCGGCCATGGTCGTCGCCACGGTCCCTCCGCCGAACTCTGCCGCCCACGTACGCAATGCCATGCCCGGCAGTCTGTCCTCGCGGCGCGAGGTTTGGTAGGGGAGTCCGGGGGCGGCGTACGCTTGGGGTTGATCGTTCCCGAGCTTTGAGGTGCCCATCGTGACCGTCGCCCAGAGCGACCTCGTTCCTGAGTCTGTCTTCCCTCGGCTGGAGCCGCGCCTGGCGCTGGTGTCCAAGCCGATCCAGTACGTCGGTGGGGAGCTCAACTCGACCGTCAAGGAGTGGAACGACGTCGAGGTGCGCTGGGCGCTGATGTACCCGGACGCCTACGAGGTCGGCCTGCCCAACCAGGGTGTGCAGATCCTCTACGAGGTGCTCAACGAGCGTGACTGGATCGCGGCGGAGCGCACCTACGCGGTCTGGCCCGACCTCGAGAAGATCATGCGCGAGGGCGACGAGCAGGGCCCGATCCCGCAGTTCACCGTCGACGCCCACCGTCCGGTGAAGGCGTTCGACGTCTTCGGGCTCAGCTTCTCGACCGAGCTCGGCTACACCAACATGCTCAACGCCCTCGACCTCGCCGGGATCCCGCTGCATGCGGTCGACCGTGGCGACGACGACCCGGTGGTGCTCGCCGGTGGCCACGCCGCGTTCAACCCCGAGCCGATCGCCGACTTCCTCGACGCCGCCGTGCTCGGCGACGGTGAGGAGGTCGTGCTCAAGATCTCCGAGGTCGTGCGCGAGTGGAAGCAGGACGGTCGCCCCGGCGGGCGCGACGAGCTGCTGCGACGGCTGGCCGTCTCCGGGGCGGTCTACGTCCCCAAGTTCTACGACGTCACCTACGCCGCCGACGGCCAGATCGAGGCTGTGGTGCCCAACCGTCCCGACATCCCGTGGCGAGTGCGCAAGCACACCCTGATGGACCTCGACGCCTGGCCCTACCCGCGCAATCCCCTGGTGCCCCTGGCCGAGACCGTCCACGAGCGGTTCTCGGTGGAGATCTTCCGCGGCTGCACCCGCGGCTGCCGCTTCTGCCAGGCCGGGATGATCACCCGTCCCGTGCGCGAGCGGTCGATCACCACCATCGGTGACATGGTCGAGAACGGCATCCGCAAGTCCGGCTTCGAGGAGGTCGGGCTGCTCTCGCTGTCGAGCGCCGACCACACCGAGATCGGTGACGTCGCGACCGGTCTGGCCGACCGCTACGAGGGCTCCAACGTGTCGCTCTCGCTGCCCTCGACCCGCGTCGACGCCTTCAACATCACCCTCGCCAACGAGTTCTCCCGCAACGGTCGTCGCTCGGGCCTGACCTTCGCGCCGGAGGGTGGCTCCGAGCGGATGCGGAAGGTCATCAACAAGATGGTGACCGAGGAGGACCTGATCCGCACCGTCGGTGCCGCGTACTCTCACGGCTGGCGCCAGGTGAAGCTCTACTTCATGTGCGGCCTGCCCACCGAGACCGACGAGGACGTCCTCCAGATCGCCGAGCTGGCCAAGAAGGTCATCGCGAAGGGCCGCGAGGTCTCCGGCCGCAACGACATCCGCTGCACCGTCTCGATCGGTGGCTTCGTACCCAAGCCGCACACGCCCTTCCAGTGGGCCGCCCAGCTCGACCACGAGACCACCGACGACCGGCTGCAGAAGCTGCGCGACGTCGTCCGCTCCGACAAGAAGTTCGGCCGCGCGATCGGCTTCCGCTACCACGACGGCAAGCCCGGCATCGTCGAGGGCCTGCTGTCCCGCGGCGACCGCCGCGTCGGCGCGATCATCGAGCAGGTCTGGCGCGACGGCGGTCGCTTCGACGGCTGGAGCGAGCACTTCTCCTACGACCGCTGGGTCGCCGCGGCCGAGAAGGGCCTGGCCGGCACCGGTGTCGACCTCGACTGGTACACCACCCGCGAGCGGGAGTACGACGAGATCCTTCCCTGGGACCACCTCGACTCCGGCCTCGACAAGGACTGGCTCTGGGCCGACTGGGAGGACGCCCTCGCCGCCGCCGACGGCGAGGACATCGAGGTCGAGGACTGCCGCTGGACTCCCTGCTACGACTGCGGCGTCTGCCCGGAGATGAACACCGAGATCCAGATCGGCCCGACGGGTCAGAAGCTGCTGCCGCTGAGCGTCGTCTGATCGGTCAGGGCTCGATCCGCTTCTCGAAGAAGACGCGACCGAATCCGCGATCATCGCGGCGGGAAGTCTCGACATAGCCGATGCGCTCGTAGAGACGCTGGTTCTCGACCATCGTCTCGTGGGTGTACAGACGGATGACCTCGGCGCCCACGGCGATCGCTCGCGCCTCGGCGAGCGCGAGCAGGTGTCGGCCATATCCCTGGCCATGGTTCCCGGGCCGGACCGCGATGTTGTCCAGCACGAAGTCGTCAGGCGACGGGAGTAGCACGATGAATCCCTTGATGTCGGCAGTCCCTTGGTCACGACCCACACCTCGGCGGACGTCACGAGCTCGTCGTAGTCGGCATCCAACGGCCCCGGCCGTTGACCCCTCATCCGCGGGAGATAGCCCTCGTACGCTTCGAGGGCGATCGCGCGCAGAGTGGCGGCATCCGAACCCATCGCGCGACGAACCGCGAATGAAGGCTGAGGAGCCACATCGGTGAGCGTAGCCGTCACTTCGTCCTGTCAGCCCGCAGGTTTCGAAGATGTGCGGGGAAGTGACGTGCGATTGCGGCCGTGAGGCGGCCAGGATCCCGCACATGTGTGGTTCCGGCGACGCCGGCACTTTGGCGGTGTGAGTCGATCAGCGGATCGCGGCGGTGGCCTCGATCTCGATGAGCACGTCGGGGCGGAAGAGGCCTGCGACCTGGACCAAGGAGCTGGCCGGTGGGCGCGCGACGTCGACGAACTCGTCGCGGACCGACCGGATCAGCGGCAGCTCGTCGGTGGAGACGACGAAGTAGGTGAGCTTCACGACATCCGCCCAGGTGGCGCCCGCGGCGGCCAGGGCGACGCCGAGGTTGGTGAAGGTCTGCCGGGTCTGCGCCTCCCAGCCGTCGGCGACGGCGCCGTCGGCGGTGATGCCGACCTGGCCCGAGGTCACGACCAGTCGGGCGCCGGGATCGGTGATCACCACGTGGCTGTAGCCGGCGGGTGCGGGCAGATCTTCGGGAGTCAGGAAATCCACTCGCCGAAGGTAGACCCGACGCGCGATCCAGGCGACTGATTACCGCTCAGCCGACCGGGCGGACCCAGCGTCGCCACTCCGACTGAGACTCGTAGCCCGAGCTCTTCCACAGCGACTGGCCCAGGTCGTTGCCCTCCAGGACCATCGCGTCGATGCGGCTCGCCCCCAGGGCCACGAGGCGGTCTTCGGCGTGGGCCAGCAGGCGGCGGGCGAGCCCCTGGCGGCGTACGTCGGGGTGGACCGCCAGTCGGTAGAGGTGGGCGCGCCAGCCGTCCCAGCCGGAGATCAGGGAGCCGACGATCCGGCCGTCCGGGGTGACCGCGACCGTGCAGGCCTCGGGGTCGCGAGCGATCAACGCCTCGACCTTCGCCGGGGAGTCGGTCGGCCGCGAGTCGTTCTCCGCGGCCACCTCCCACAGGGCGATGAGGGTGGGGACGTCAGAAACAACGGCAGGGCGCAGCTCGATCACGGCCCGAAGTGTCCCACGCCGACGAGCGCTGCTGGCTCAGCAGTCCGCGGCGCCGCGCAGGGCGAAGTCGATGCTGACCGCGTGGTGGTCCGACAGGCCGGTGGGGGTGACCCGGCCGTCGCCGGCCTCGAGCCAGGAGTTGGGGAGCAGGTAGTCGACGCGGCCGCCGCCGTCGTGGCTGGCGCCGAGGGAGGCACCGGCGTCGGTCAGGGTGGCCAGGGCGGTGCTCAGGACGCCGGAGCCGGAGCCGGCGTTGAGGTCGCCGCCGAGGAGCTTGGCGCCGTCGTAGGCGTTCACCTTGGACATGACCGCACCGATCTGCGCCTGCCTCAGCGAGTCCGAGGTGTGGTCGAGGTGGGTGTTGAAGACGACCAGGCGCTGGCCCTCGACCATGATGTTGGCCCGCAGCAGCCCGCGCTGCTCCTTGCCGTCGCGGTTGGGCAGGTGGGTGTTGCCGGACTCCGCGATGGGGAAGCGGGACAGGATCGCGGTGCCGTAGCCACCACGGTCGGTGATGTAGTCGTTGGCGCCGAAGACGGACTGCATGCCCAGCTGTGAGGCGATGATCGCGGGCTGGTCGACGTTGCCCGAGCGGCGGCGGTTCTGGTCGACCTCTTGGAGGAGTACGACGTCGGCACCGGAGTCGCGGATCACGCCGGCGATGCCGCCGAGCTCGCCGGGGGAGACCCGGCCACCCTTGATGTTGAAGGTCATCACGGTCAGCTTGCGCGGGACCGCGCACGGGTCGATCTTCGGCTTCTTCGGGACCTTGTCGATCGCCGGTGGTGCCTCCAGGGTCTTGAACTTCGGCAGCGGCTCCGACGACGAAGGCGAGGGCGTCGCGGAGGCCCGGAGAGGGTCGGCGCTCGGCGTGGAGGAGGCATCGGCGGAGGCCTGCCTCGCGTCCCCCAGACGCGGTGCGAGGACGGTCAGGCCGGCGATGGCGCCGACGGTGAGGACCACCGCGAGGATCGGCAACAGCTCCTTGAGGCGTACCGAGATCGTCCTGCGTCTGTGGTGGGTCACCGCGCGAGTCTCCCATTTTTCGTAGGCAAGCCGTTACATTCCGTTGGCTTTCCATTCGCCATGTGGGTCATCGGGCGTCCGACCGACATAATCGACCCGTGCGTCAACAGCCCGAACAGCAGGCCCCGCCGGTCCAGCGTCTCCGCATCCGCTACGCCAAGCGCGGTCGGCTCCGGTTCACCAGCCACCGTGACTTCAGTCGCGCCTTCGAGCGCGCGGTCGCCCGGGCCCGGATCCCGGTGGCCTACTCCTCGGGCTTCAACCCGCACCCGCGGATCTCCTACGCCGGCGCTGCGCCGACAGGGGCGGCGAGCGAGGCCGAGTACGTCGAGCTCGCGCTGCGCGAGGTCGTCGACCCGGTCGCGACCAAGGGCGCCCTCGACGAGGTCATGCCCGACGGTCTCGACCTGCTCGACGTCGTCGACACCGCCACCTCGCCCAAGGGTGCGTTGGCCGACCTGCTCACCGGCAGCGAGTGGATCATCGACCTCCCGACGGCGCCGGAGGATGCGGCCGCGGCGGTCGAGGCGTTCCTGGGCGCCGAGGAGGTCATCGTCGAGCGGATGACCAAGAAGGGCATGCGCGAGTTCGACGCCCGCGCCGCGGTCGTGCGACTCAGCTCGGCGCCCCGCGAGGGCGGCTCCCGGCTGGAGCTGCTGCTCAAGCACGGCACCCCGTCCGTACGTCCCGACGACGTCGTCACCGGTCTGGAGCGCATCGGCGGACTGAAGGTCGGTCCCGAGCACGGCGGGCTGCCGCTGCTCACCCGACTCACCCAGGGCATCTTCGACGAGGAATCCGGCACGATCGGCGACCCGCTGCACTAGTGTTCGAGCGGTGAGGCGCTGCCGATGAGAATGGTCACCGACCGCGAGCGTCGGGCGAGGCTGGCCCGGCGGCACGGGCTCGCCCCCGCCCACAGGTACGCCGACGTGGCCGCTGCGACGGAGGCGATGACCGTCTGGCACGCGACCGAGGCGGCGACCGTCCATCTGGCGCTGCACGCACGGGTCCGCGACCTCCGGGTCGAGGATGTCGAGCGGGCGCTCTACGAGGAGCGGTCGCTGGTCAAGCAGCTGGCGATGCGGCGCACGCTGTTCGCCTTCCCGCGTGACCTGGTCCCGGCGGCCTGGGGGAGCGCCTCGGCCCGCGTGGCCGCCCAGGAGGAGAAGAACCTCCACAAGTGGCTGACCGCGGCCGGCATCGACGAGGACCAGGACGGCTGGATCGAGAAGGCGTTCGCGGCCACGCTCGCGGCGCTGGCCGACGGCGAGCCGCGGACCACGACGCAGCTGCGCGAGCTGGTCCCGGAGCTCGACACCCGCTTCCGGATGGGCGCTCCCGGTAAGAAGTGGGGCGGTGACTTCGCGATCGGACGCTGGGTGATCGGCACCCTCGCCGCGCAGGGACGGCTGATGCGGGCGACCAACCTCGGCCACTGGCGGCTGAACAAGCCGGCGTGGACGCTGACCGAGGCGTGGCTCGAGGAGATGCCGGTCCCGCTCACCCCGGAGGAGGGCTACGCCGCGCTCGTCCGCCGCTGGCTGTGGACCTTCGGTCCCGGCACCGAGGCCGACCTGGTCTGGTGGCTCGGATCCACCAAGTCGGCCGTGCGCGCGGCGCTCGCCGCGGTGGCGGCCGTCGAGGTCGGTCTCGAGAGCGGTGCCACCGGTTGGGTGCTGCCCGAGGACCCGATCGCCACCACTCCGGAGCCCGAGGTCGAGCCGTGGGCCGCGTTGCTGCCCACCCTCGACCCCACCGTCATGGGCTGGCGGGAGCGCGGGTTCTACCTGGACGCGGAGGATGTGGCGTACCTCTTCGACTCCAACGGCAACGCCGGCAACACCGCCTGGTGGGACGGCCGGATCGTGGGGGCCTGGGCGCAGGACGACGGCGGCAGGGTGCACCCGATCGTGCGTCACGACATCGGCGAGGCCGGACGGACGGCGCTGGCGGTCGAGGCGGAGCGGCTCACCGAGTGGCTCGACGGCGTGGTGATCGTGAACGTCTACAAGTCGCGCCAGATGAAGGAAGCCGAGCTCCCCTGAGTTTCGTTGGCGTCCGGATATCGGTCTGTTGACAGGGTGTATGCGATACTCCGAGACGACTGCTCAAACAATCGGGCCCGGCCCGAGGAATGGACAGTCCGACGACGCCTCGCCGGCGTGGGCCCTCCGGGGCCGCACTCCGGCACGCAGGAGGTAGGTCGTCACCAGACCGCGACGCAGGCCTAGCAGGTCAGTGAGAGCGACTCGCCCGGGAAGGTCCCGGACGGCCGAGCGACCGCGGCAGGTGACGAACCGCAGCCTGTGACGCACCGCTGCGGAGGATGCCGCCGCCCTGACAAGCTTTGCGCCGCGACGCGGCTGCTACGTGGAAAAAGTTCGATACTGCGCAGCGCCCGTTTCCCGGCACCTGACTATCCGGCACCTGTGAAGGTCCTGGATGAGGAGAACGGCATGGCCGACGAGACCACTGTCGAGAACACCGAGAACGGCGCTGAAACGCCGCAGACTCCGGTGACCGAGACGACTGAAGCGAGGTCGAGAGGCGAGCTTGCTCGTCCTCTCGCGCCGAGCGAAGGAGTGACCGCGCGAAGCGCGGACGCCCCCACGACCGACGCGGAA